>CBJKNR010000101.1:0-9915 GCA_966417555.1 uncultured Sphingopyxis sp. | reverse complement strand
CTTCCCGACACGACGCTCGAAGGGCTCGCGAGCCTGAAGCCGGTGATGGGCGAAGGCCACACGATCACCGCGGGCAACGCCAGCCAGCTCGCCGACGGTTCGTCGGCGTGCGTCGTGATGGAAGCCAAGGTCGCCGAAAAGAAGGGCCTCCAGCCGCTCGGCCGCTATGTCGGCATGGCGGTCGCGGGCACCGAGCCCGACGAAATGGGCATCGGTCCCGTCTTCGCGATCCCGAAGCTGCTCGAACGCTTCGAGCTCAAGATGGACGACATCGGCCTCTGGGAACTCAACGAAGCCTTCGCCGTGCAGGTCCTCTACTGCCGCGACCAGCTCGGTATCCCGAACGAGCTGCTCAACGTCAACGGCGGCTCGATCTCGATCGGGCACCCCTTCGGCATGACCGGTGCGCGCTGCGTCGGCCACGCGCTGATCGAAGGCAAGCGCCGCGGCGTGAAGTACGCCGTCGTCACCATGTGCATCGGCGGCGGCCAGGGCGCAGCGGGCCTGTTCGAGGTCTTCTGATAAAGCATTTCGGGCCGGCCTCGCGGCCGGCCCGGCCGTAAACGGGAGAATTGCCATGAGTGCAATCGGTGTGATCGCGACGCTGCGCGTCCAGCCCGGCAAGGAAGCCGAATTCGAAGGCGTGTTCGCCGAACTCGCCGCCGCGGTGAATGCGAACGAAGCGGGAAACAGCTATTACCGCCTGTTCAGGACGGGCGAGACCGGCGTCTACAAGGTGCTCGAATGCTACGACGATCAGGCAGCACTCGACGCACACCGCGCCTCGGATCATTTCCGAAGCATCGGCGCACGCCTCGGCCCCTGCCTCGCCGGCGCGCCCGAAATCGAGACGCTCAGCGCGGCCTGATTGGCCGGTAGCGACCGGAAGCTGCCATAAATCCTCCCCGCTTGCGGGGAGGGGGACCGCCGAAGGCGGTGGAGGGGGCGGGCGGCCTGAAGCGACGTTACGTGAGGATGCGAGCCCCCTCCGTCAGCCGCTACGCGGCTGCCACCTCCCCACAAGTGGGGAGGATCTAAGGTCCGCTCCCCACCCCATAGCCGCCGCGCGTCACCCGATTTCGGCAATCTCTCCCGTCCTGTCACCAAGCAGATAGCGCGGCCCGGCCCCGCGCTGCGCCGCCTTGTCCTCGCGGTTGTAGAGCCCGCATTTCCTGAGCGACAGGCAGCCGCAGCCGATGCAATTGCCGAGCAGTTCGCGCGTGCGTTCGAGCGCCGCGATCTGCGCATCGATCCGCGCGCGCAGCCCCGTACTGATCCGCGTCCAGTCGGCACCATTGGGCGTTCGCCCGGCCGGAAGCCGCGCCAGTTCGGCGGCGATCTCCTCGAGGCTCAGCCCCAATTGCTGCGCGATCAGGATGAAGGAGACGCGGCGGATATCGGCACGCAGGAAGCGCCGCTGGCCGCCGCTCGTGCGCAGCGCCTCGACCAGCCCCTTCGCCTCGTAAAACCGGATCGCCGACACCGCGACGCCCGTGCGCGCGGCGAGTTCCCCGATCGCGATCAGGTCGGTCCGATGCATCGCATTTCCTTCCGTCATTGCGAGGAGCGAAGCGACGCGGCAATCCCCAGATGTCGACCCTGCGCAGGGCGATGGCTGGAGATTGCTTCGCTTCGCTCGCAATGACGGGCTTGATGACAGCGCGTCATTTCCCCTTGATCTCAACCTGACTTGAGCTTTCATAAGCCCTGCGTCAAATCGAATCAGGAGAAGTTTAGTGACGCATCCCTTCATCGAGCATGTGAATCTGACGGTTAGCGATCCCGACCGCACCGCCGGAATCCTCTCGGCGATCTTCGGCTGGCACGAACGCTGGCGCGGCCCCGCACAGGCCGGCGGGCGCACGATCCACCTCGGCAGCGACGCCGCCTATATCGCGCTCTACGCCGGCCCCGAGGGTCAACTTGCCGACACCCGCTACCCCAAGGGCGAACCGCTCAACCATGTCGGGATACAGGTCGACGATCTCGACACGATCGAGATGCGCGTGAAGGCGGTCGGCCTCACCCCCTTCAACCATGGCGACTATGAACCCGGCCGCCGTTTCTATTTCTTCGATCCCGACGGCATCGAATATGAAGTCGTCAGCTATGCGGAGGCGCGTCCGCGCTGAGCCGCGCAACATCGCGAGCCCTGCCGCGTTGATCGGTCATCGAGGGGAACGAAAGGAGCCGTTCCCATGAGCGACGATATCAAGAAACAATTCTGGAAGGCCTTGGCCGACAGCCCTTATGTGATGGTCGGCGCGACCGGCGAGCGCGAGCATCACATCCCGATGAACGCGCAGCTCGACAAGGACGCGCACGGCGCCTTCTGGTTCTTCACCGCAACCGACAACCGGCTTTCGGGCGGCGGCCCCGCGATGGCGCAATTCGCGTCGAAGGGCCACGACCTCTTCGCATGCATTTCGGGCACGCTGCGCCGCGAGACCGACCGCGCAGTGCTCGATAAATTATGGAACAACAGCATCGCGGCCTGGTATCCGGGCGGAAAGGACGATCCCAGGCTCGTCCTCCTGCGCTTCGACCTCGACGATGCCGAAATCTGGACCGCCGATCCGGGCCTGAAGGGCATGTTCAAGCTCGCAACCGGAATGACGATGAAGGAAGGCGACCTCGGCAAGCATGCGGAAGTAGCGCTCTAGGGTGTGATGATAGATTGACTCACTTCGTCATTGCGAGCGGAGCGAAGCGATCTCCAGTCCCCGGACATGCAGGACGATAGCTGGAGATTGCTTCGTCGCTCCGCTCCTCGCAATGACGATCGCAGCCCATGTCATCAGACTCTAGGATCGGACGACGGGCGGCCCGATCCGCCCTTCGCGGAATTCAAAGCCGCCCTCGCGGTCGCGCGCCAGCAGCGCGGGACCGTCGAGATCGACCCAGCGCGCGCGCTGCGCGAGGACGAAAGCGGGCGCGATCGCCAGGCTGGTGGAGAGCATGCACCCGACCATGATCGAAAGGCCGGCCGCATCCGCCGCATCGGCAATCTTCAGCGCCTCGGTCAGACCGCCGGCCTTGTCGAGCTTGATGTTCACGCCATCGTAAAAGGGACCGATCCGCGCGACGTCGGCGGCGGTCTGGCAACTTTCGTCGGCGACGAAGGGCAGCGGGGCGTAAATCGGATCGAGCAACGCGTCGGCACCCACCGGCACCGGCTGTTCGATCATCTCGACGCCCATGTCGGCCAGCGCCTCGGCCTCGCTCAAAATGTCGATTTCGCCCCAGCTCTCGTTGGCGTCGACGATCAGCCGCGCATCGGGCGCTCCCTTGCGCACGCCGGCAACGCGCAGCCGGTCGCCTTCGCCCGTCAGCTTGATCTTGAGCAGGCGATAGCCGTCCGCCGCCGCGGTCGCAGCTTGCTCGGCCATCGCGCCCGGCGTGCCGAGCGAGATGGTGTATGCGGTAACGCGCGAAGTCGGGGCGCCGTCGCATCCGGCAAGCTGCCAAAGCCGAAGGCCGCGTTGCCGCGCTTCCAGATCCCAGAGCGCACAATCGAGCGCGTTGCGCGCGGCGCCGGGCGCCATCAGCTCCTGCACCGCAGCGCGAGCCTCGGCGGCGCCCATTTCCGCTATATGCGGCGCAGCGAGCAATAGCTGGTCGCGGCATCCCGCGGCATCCTCGCCGAGATAATAGACCGGCGTGCCTTCGCCGCGCCCGACCACGCCTTCGCTCTCGATTTCGGCGACCACGACATCGACGTGCGTCTTCGCGCCGCGGCTGATCACGAACGTGCCCTCGACCGGCCAGCGTTCGACGCGCGCGCTTTTCAGTTGGATAGCCATGCGGGGACAGTAATGATCAATCGATGACCGGCAAATCCCTTTCCGAACGCATCGGCGACCTTGGCCACCGCCTCGCGGTCGAGGCGCACGCCGCATGGCTCGCGGCGCGCGACCCGCGCGTGCCGATGCTCGCGCGAATCATCGCCGTCGCGGTCGCAGCCTATGCGCTGTCGCCGATCGACCTGATCCCCGACTTCATCCCGGTGCTCGGCTGGCTCGACGACCTCGTGATCGTCCCGCTCGGCCTGCTCGCCGTGCGGCGGCTGATCCGCGCACCGCTCTGGGCCGAACTCCACGCCGCCGCCGAGACCGCAAGCGAGCGCCCGTCGAGCCGTGCAGGCATGGCATTCATCCTGCTGCTGTGGGCAGGGCTGCTCTATATCGTCTATTGGTCGGTGCGAACCTCGCCCTGGCACTAGGGAACCGGGTCATGCGCACGTCGGCTTTTTGACCTTGAGTTTGAATTTACGCGGACCGGGCGGATCGCTGCGCTTTCCCGTATCGATGATCAGCACTTCGGCGCTGCAATTCCCGCCCTTGACCTGCACCCGGTCGGTGCCGGTCCAGACGATCGAATCGATCGGCGCGCCGCGCAACGCTTCCTGCACGTCGCTGCTTTCAGAAATGGCGGCAATCTCACGGGCCCGTTGGTAATAGGGCGGCAAGGCCGCGAACGCCGACGTCGTGATCGCCAGCGCGGCGGCAGCGCCCGCGGCTATACGGAATGATAGTGCCATGATCGTGGATGCCTCCTGTCTGTTGCAGGAGGCCATGATTTGACGAAATCGCGCGCCGATTCAAGATTATCCGCCGTGCGCGCGAATCCATTTCTCAAGCACCGGCGCGATGTCCTCGCGCCACTTGCGGCCGTTGAAGATGCCATAGTGGCCGACGCCCTTCGCCATCAGATATTTCTTCTTCTCCGCCGGCAGCGCCTTGGCGAGCGTCAGCGCCGCCTTGGTCTGGCCGATCCCCGAAATATCGTCGCGCTCGCCCTCGATCGCGAGGATCGCGGTATCCTCGATCGCACCGACATCGACGGGCTGGCCGCGGTGGGTCATCTCGCCCTTGGGCAGCAGATGGCGCTGGAACACGATATCGACCGTCTGCAGATAGAATTCGGCGGTCATGTCGCACACCGCGCGATATTCGTCATAGAATTCCTTGGTCTTGTCGGCGCTCTCGCCATCGCCCTCGACCAGATGCTTGAACATCTCCCAATGGCTCATCATGTGGTTGCCGAGGTTCATCGACATGAAGCCCGCAAGCTGCAGGAAGCCCGGATAAACACGGCGCCCGGCGCCCGGGTACCAGGCGGGCACGGTGACGATGACATTTTCCTGGAACCATGCGTAGGGCCGGGTCATCGCATGGTGGTTGACCGCCGTCGGCGCCTTGCGTGTATCGATCGGACCGCCCATCATCGTCAGCGTCTTCGGGCGGCATTTGTGCTTGTTCGCCGCCATGACCGCCGCCGCCGCAAGGCTCGGAACCGACGGCTGGCACACCGCGAGCACATGCGCGCCCGGCCCGATGTGCTCAAGCCACGAAACCAGATAGTCGATGTAATCGTCGAGATCGAACTTGCCCGCCTCCAGCGGCACGTTGCGCGCGTCGCGCCAGTCGGTGATCCACACGTCGTGGCCGGGCAGCATCCGCTCGGCCGTGCCGCGCAGAAGCGTCGCATAATGGCCTGACATCGGCGCTACGATCAGCAGCTTGGGCGCGTCTTTCGTGCCCTTATGCCTGAAATGCTTGAGCTGGCCAAAGGGCTTGCGGGCCTCGACCACTTCGGTCACACGCACCGTCTCGCCCTCGATGACGGTTTCGTAGAGCTCGAATCCGGGCTTGCCGCGCGGCGCCGCGGCATGGGCAAACACCTCCAGCGCGGAGGCGAACATCGGGCTGCCGCCGAAATAGCCGAGCGGATTCGCGGGATGCTGCATCACCTGCGCGCCCGCCGTGGCGAGCGCGCTTGCGCCTGCGAGCCAGTTCTTCTGCATTTCAAAAGCGTGATACAGCATATTCGAAACTTCCTTGCATTACCCCGGCGGCGCTCTCCGGCGCCTGCTCATTGGTTAGCAGTCTAGGGGCTCCGCCTCATTGTGCAATGCATCAAAATCATTGTGGGCCGTACCGAAGTCGAATAATCTGCATCGAACGGCGCATGATGCGCCGATGGAGTGCATATGTCCGAGATTGCGGGCAACCGCTGACATCCCGGCGTAAGCGGGATGTGCGCAGCGTGCGAACCCAAGGGTTCGCGCGCCTTTGTTGCTTGATAATCCCGGACATATCCCATGAATATATCGAAAGCGGAGCAGCGCATGCTCCACGTGCTCGCGCAGGGCGGCATGATCCGCCATCGGCGCGACGAAAGCGGCCATATCATCGAGGCGCTTTGCTTCACCCGCGATGGTTTCGTCCTCGCGAACACCGGACTGTCGCTGTTCAACCGGTTGCGGCGCCGCGGCTTCATCGCCTCGCACGGCGGCGCGCCGTATCGCATCACGCCGGCAGGGCTTCGCGCCGTGCGCGCGCAACTCGACAATCGCTGACCAACGGGGAGCGCGGCACCTTGCCGTGCTCCCTTGCAGCGTGACTTCAAAGCGCTTGAAGCACAGCCGCATTCTGCATCGTTGAGCGCAGTCCGCCGCGCTGCTAGGGCCAGTGCGATGGCCAGCCAATCCGATCTTTCCGCCGCGAAAACCGAACCCCGCCGCAAGCTCGGCAGCCTGCGTATGGTCTGGCACTATGCCAGCCGCTATCCGCTGCAACTGGCCATCGCCGCGATCGCACTGGGGGTCGCCGCGCTCGCGACGCTCGCGATCCCGTACCAGTTCAAGGAAATGATCGACAGCGGCTTCATCGCCGGCGGGGGTGACGTGGCGCCGCATTTCCGGCTTTTCTACGCCATCGTCATCGCGCTCGCGGTCGCCACCGCGCTGCGTTTCTATTTCGTAAGCTGGCTCGGCGAACGCACCGTTGCCGACATCCGCCAGGCGGTGCAGCAGAATCTGCTGCGGCTCGCCCCCGGCTTCTTCGAGGAAAACCGACCGTCGGAGATCGCCTCGCGCATGACGTCGGATACCGCGATCATCGAACAGGTCGTCGGCACGACCGTCTCGGTCGCGCTCCGCAACATGGTGATGGGTATCGGCGGCATCATCTACCTGTTCAGCCTTTCACCGAAGCTCACCGCGGGCATATTGCTCGGCATTCCCGTCATCATCCTGCCGATCGTTCTGCTCGGCCGGCGTCTCCAGAAAGTTTCGCGGACGAGCCAGGACCGTGTCGCCGACATCGGCGCAACGACGGCGGAGCAGATGGGTGCGATGAAAATCGTCCAGGCCTTTGGTCAGGAAGAGCGCGAGGCCGCCCGCTTTGCCACTGCGGTCGAGGCCAATTTCGCAACGGCCAAGCGCCGCATCCGCCTCCGCGCGATCATCACCGCCACGGTCATCGGCCTGCTTTTCGGGGCGATCACCACCCTGCTCTGGTACGGCGCCGAGGGTGTCGCCCAGGGTACGATCACCGGGGGGACGATCGCCGCTTTCGTCCTCACCGGCGGCCTCGTGGCCGGCGCGTTCGGTGCGCTCACCGAGGTCTATGGAGATCTGCTGCGCGCCGCCGGCGCCGCAGAGCGGCTCAGCGAGCTTCTGAATGCCGAAGCCAGCATCGCGGCCCCTGCGAACCCGCGCCGCTTCCCCGAGCCACCCCTGGGCACGCTCGAATTCGCCGGCGTCGAGTTTCGCTATCCAACGCGGCCCGACGCGCCGGCGCTCCACAATTTCTCGCTCACGATCAACCCGCACGAGACCGTCGCCATCGTCGGCCCTTCGGGTGCCGGCAAATCGACGCTCTTCCAGCTCGCCGAGCGCTTCTATGATCCGCAGGCGGGCCGGATCCTGCTCGACGGCGTGCCGCTCACCGAAGCCGATCCGGCCGACATTCGCGCGCGCATTGCGATGGTGCCGCAGGAAACCGTGATCTTCGCCGCCTCGGCACGCGACAATCTGCGCTACGGCAATTGGGCGGCGACCGACGACGAGCTATGGGACGCCGCGCGCGCGGCCAATGCCGAGGAGTTTTTACGCAAGCTGCCGCAGGGTCTCGACACCTTCATGGGCGAAGGCGGCGCGCGCCTTTCGGGCGGCCAGCGCCAGCGGGTCGCGATCGCCCGGGCACTGCTTCGCCACGCACCGTTGCTGCTGCTCGACGAAGCGACCTCGGCGCTCGACGCCGAATCCGAAAAGCTCGTTCAGGACGCACTGGAAACGCTGATGCACGACCGCACGACGATCGTGATCGCGCACCGCCTCGCGACCGTGCGCGCCGCGGACCGCATCATCGTCATGGACGACGGCCGCATTGTCGAAGAGGGCAGGCATGACGAGCTGGTCGCCGCCGACGGCCTCTACGCCCGCCTCGCCCGGCTCCAGTTTCAGGACAATCTCGCCGCGGTCTGACGCGCCGCTTTGATCAACCGAAGGACAAGATCATGCTCTACGACCTGACCGTGCCTGCCTATCAAGATGGCCTTCGGGCCTTGTCGGGCGAGTTGGCGAAGGCTCTTGCGTGGGGCGCCGAAAACGGCATCGGCGAGTTGCAGCTCGCCGTCGCACGCCTCGCGCCGGATATGTTCCCGCTCGCATCGCAGGTCCGCTTTTCCTGCATTCAGGCGCTCCAGCCACTAGCCCGTCTGGGCGGCATTGCGGTACCGGAATTAGCAGAGGATGCCGCCGACTTCGCCGCGATGCAGGACCAGATCGCGGCCACGCTCGCCTTTCTCGACGGCATCGATCGCACGGCGCTGGGCGACGACGTCGATCGGGACATCAGCTTCGAGCTGCCGAGCGGCATGATCTTCGACATGCGCGCGCTCGACTATGTCCGCGATTGGGCGGCGCCCCAGTTCGCCTTTCACCGCATCGCCGCCTACGCCATTCTCCGCCACATGGGCGTCCCGCTCGGCAAGGCCGACTATGTCGCTTATATGATGCGCTACCTCCGTCCGGGCACCGCCCCCGCCGCCTGACGGCAGCGAGGCCGGGCAGGTCAGATCAGCCCGGCATAGCTGTGGATACCGGGAAAGCCGATCTTCAACCCGCCATTACGCCGGATCGCGCCGATCGCCTGATCGACGCGCAAATAGCGCGCCCGCGCGTCGGGTTCGAGGAGGATAGCCGCCGGCTCGGGCCGGTCGGCAGCTTTTTTCACCAGCATCCCCAATTGAGCCAGATCGACGGCCTCGTTGTTCCACCGGATCACGTCGGAGGTGTCGATCGTCACGCGATTTTCATCGAGCACCGCGGTATGCGGCAGCGGCTCGCCCGGCAGCGTGACGTCGACGCTATGTGTCGGCCGCGGGATGGTGATGATGAACATCACCAGCATTACCAGCATCACATCGATAAGGGGGGTGGTGTTGATGTCCGGGCCGCCACTGGGGTCGGTGCGAAAAATGCTGCGATGGAACATGCTGCGGCGTCGGCGCATCGTCTCTCTCCCGCTCGGGGGAGACGCGCCTCTTTTGACGAGCGCCCCAGCCCCTCATCAAGGCTCAAGACCATCTCGCGCCTCATCGGTGATGGTATATCATAATACCGGGTGAGCAAGCAGAATCTGCAGATGGTGCGAGCACCCGCCGCGGCGGGCCGCCCATAAAGAAAGGGCGGCACCTTCCGGTACCGCCCCTCTTTTCTTCCAGTCCCCGTCGGGGATGGAAACCGGTCTTACATGCCCGAGTTCGGACCGTAAGTGATTTCCACGCGACGGTTCTGGTCGTTGCGAACGCCGTCGGCGGTTGCAACGGCCGGACGGGTTTCGCCGAACGCCTGCGCGCTGATCGAGCCATCCGAGATACCGCGAGCGGTCAGGTAGCTGCGAACCGCAGTGTTGCGGCGTTCCGACAGGCCGACGTTGTACTTGGCCGAGCCCGAACGGTCAGCGTGACCGGCGAGCATGACCTGCGTACCCGTGCAACCACGGTTGTAGGCGCTGATCGCGTTGTCGAGCGTCGAAGCCGCTTCCGGCGTGATGTCCGACTTATCCCAGTCGAAGTACACGATGTACGGTCCCGGTGCGCATTCCACAACCGGCGGCGGCGGCG
>CBJKNR010000100.1:0-9940 GCA_966417555.1 uncultured Sphingopyxis sp. | reverse complement strand
CGAGGGCAAGATGCAGGTCAAGGCGGGCCGTTCGAACTTCAACTTGCCGACGCTGCCGCGCGACGACTTCCCGGTGATCGCCGAGGGCGACCTGCCGACCAATTTCGAGCTGCCGGTCGCCGAGCTCATCCAGATCATCGACAAGACGCGCTTCGCCATCTCGACCGAGGAAACCCGCTATTATCTCAACGGCATCTTCCTGCACGTTGCGGAGGATGCCTCGGGTCCGGTGCTCAAGGCGGCGGCGACCGACGGTCACCGCCTTGCGCGCTATACCGTGACGCGTCCCGACGGCGCGGCCGGCATGCCTGACGTCATCGTGCCGCGCAAATGCGTCGGCGAGATCCGCAAGCTGCTCGACGAGGCCGAAGGCAATGTCGAAATCAGCCTGTCGGCGAGCAAGGTCCGCTTCCAGCTCGGCAACGCCGTGCTCACCTCGAAGCTGATCGACGGAACCTTCCCCGACTATAGCCGCGTCATCCCGACCGCGAACGACAAGCTGCTCAAGGTCGATCCCAAGAGCCTGTTCCAGGGCGTCGACCGCGTCTCGACGATCGCCAGCGAAAAGACCCGAGCGGTCAAGGTCGGGCTCGACAAGGACCGCATCACGCTCAGCGTAACCAGCCCCGAAAACGGCACTGCCGCCGAAGAGCTGGCCGCTGGTTACGACAGCGATTCGATGGAGATCGGTTTCAACGCCCGCTACCTCAGCGACATCCTCGGACAGGTCGATGGCGACAGCGTCGAACTCCACCTTGCCGACGCCAATGCGCCGACGCTGATCCGCGAAAGCGAAAAGAGCCCTGCGCTCTATGTGCTGATGCCGATGCGGGTCTGATGCCCGCCTGAACATCCGTCATTGCGAGCGTAGCGAAGCAATGACGCAGTATTCTGCGGGTTATCCGGCCTTGGCGACCCGCCAGATCACCCCGCCTGTATCGTCGGCGACCAGTGCGCTGCCGTCCTTCGCAACCTTGACATCGGCCGGACGGCCGCGGGTGGTCTTGCCATCCTTGCCGAGGAACTGGTCGAGCAGCGTGATCGGCAGCGCATCCGCGGGCTTGCCGTTCGCGCCGAACTTGACGAACACGACGCTGTAGCCCGCGACGGGCTCGCGGTTCCACGATCCGTGCAGCGCAATCAGCGCGCCGTTCGCCCAGCGATCGCCAAGGTCGAGGCCCTGGGTGAAGGTGAAGCCGAGCGGCGCGGTGTGGGCGCCGAGACCATATTCGGGGCGCTTGACATATTGGCGGCGATCCTCGGCCTCGGGCTCGACGCGCGGATCGATGAAGCCGCCCCAATAATACCAAGGCCAGCCATAGAAATCGCCCTCGGTAACGTCGGTCAGATAGTCGGGAACAAGGTCGCTGCCGAGCATGTCGCGCTCGTTGACCACGGTCCACAGCCGGTCGCTGCCCGGATAGAAGCCGAGGCCGACAGGGTTGCGGATGCCCGCGGCGAAGGTGCGGATATATTTGCTCTCGGGCCGTACCTCGAGCACGCTGGCGCGGCGGAATTCGCGGTTCATGCCAGCTTCGCCAATGTTCGAGTCGGCGCCGACGCCGATGTAGAGTCGGCCATTGGGTGCGGCGACCAGACTCTTGGTCCAGTGGCGGTTGGTGCCCTTGGCGGGCAGGTCGACGATCTTGGCGGGTTTACCGCTCATTTTCGTTTCGCCTGCCACATAGGGAAAGGCGAGCAGCGCGTCGGTGTTGGCGACGTAGAGCGTCGAGCCGACGAGCGCCATGCCATAGGGCGAGTTGAGCCCCGTGATATAGGCGGTTTTCACCTCGGCCTTGCCGTCGCCGTCGGCGTCGCGGAGCAGCGAGATGCGGTTCGCCGAGGGCTTGCGGCCCGATCCGGCCTTGCCCATGAGATTCTTCATCACCGCGCCCTGCACGCCGCCGTCCTTGCGCGGCGGGCTCTGCGATTCGGCGACCAGCACATCGCCATTGGGGAGGACGAGGATCGTGCGCGGATGATCGAGACCCTCCGCGAAGCGCGCGACGGCAAGCCCCTGTGCCGCGCGCGGTGCCTGCCCGGCGGGCCAGCTCGTCGCCTCGGGCACATTCATCGTCGGAAAGGTCTCGGCCTTTTGCGAGGCCATCACAGGAACCCGCCCGCTGAGCTCGGCAGTCGAAAAGCGCGCCACGTCGGGCCGCGACATGACATAGAGCGTGATGCCGCCCGCGATGAGCAGGACCAGCAGGGCGAGAGCGGCATATTTCAGGATCTTGCGCATGGTGCCTGTCTACACGGGCGAAGCGCGGCGTCAAAGGGGGGATGCGGGACATGCCGGAGGGTTAACCCAAGGGGCCTCGCGATTAACCTTACCTCGCCATTCATCACGGTTGGGAACGCGGCGGTCAGGGGCGCCGCGTAAAAAGGTTGCTCGACGAACGGACTAGGAACTCGATGCACCTGCCAGCACCCTATCTCGCCGACCGCGCTGCGGTCGAGGATGCCCATGCGTTGATCATTATGCATGGCGAGGAAGCCGGGTTCGCGGCGGCCGCCCGCGCCGAGCAGTATCGCGCGCTTGGCAATCACGTCCATTTCGCGCGTTGGCGCCAGATCGAACGGCTGATCACCTATCTGTCGGTCGAGGACGTCCTCGACACGGTGCACTGAGGCTCGTTTCCTCGTTATTGCGAGCGAAGCGAAGCACTCCAGGGCGGCCTCCGCTCTGGATTGCCGCGTCGCCTTCGGCTCCTCGCAATGACGGGCCTGAGTTACAGCCGCAAACCAGCCGTCTCCGGCAGTCCCGCCATGACATTGAGATTCTGGACGCACGCGCCGCTCGCGCCCTTGCCCAGATTGTCGAGCCGCGCGACGAGACGCAGCTGTTGTCCCGAGGGGTCGGCGAAGATGGTCAGCTCCATCCGATCGGTGGCTTGATCATTCTTGCCGAGCAACAATTCGCTTTCGTCGCCGCGGCGCACGCTGACCAGCGGCGATCCGTCGAAATGCGCGGCGAGCGCGTCGGTCACCGCGTCGGCAGTCGGCGCACCGAAGCCCAGCGGCACCTCGACGAGCATCCCTCGATAGACCGGCACCACCGCTGGCGCGAATAGCGGCGGATGCACCAGGCCCGCGCCCTGCTGCATTTCGGGGACATGCTTGTGATTGAGCGACAGGCCGTAGCTGCGGAAGCCAAGGTCGGGTTCGGCCTCGAACCGCGCGATAAGCTCCTTGCCACCCCCCGAATAGCCCGAGACGGCGTTGACGCTGAGCCGCGCGTCGGTTGGCACGATGCCAGCGGCGACCAAGGGCGCAACAAGCGCGAGAAAACCGGTGGGATAACAGCCGGGATTGCTGACCCGCGCCGAGGTGGCGATCGCTTCGCGCTGCCCGGCGTTCAGTTCGGGAAATCCATAGGCCCAGCCGGGCGCGACGCGGTGCGCGGTCGACGCGTCGATGACCTTCGTCCGGTCATTGCGGATCATGGCGACTGCCTCGATCGCCGCGGCATCGGGCAGGCAAAGGATGACGAAGTCGGCGCCGTTCAGCGCTTCGGCACGCCGTGCGGCCTCTTTGCGATCGGCGTCGGGCAAGGTGATGAGCGCAAACTCGCTGCGCCCCGCAAGGCGCTCGGCGATTTCGAGGCCCGTCGTGCCCGCCGCGCCGTCGATGAAAACCGTCTGTGTCATGATTATCGCAGTCTTTTATACCCGCTCACCGGTGGATCATGTTCCTTTGCGGCCGAACGCGTGATGACGTCGGCCAGCGGCTCAACCTTCACCGCCATCCATCGTCGGCTGGCATGGATGATGTTTTTCTCGTCGGCCATGATGCCGACATGACCCGGAAAGAAGACGAGGTCACCGCGTGCGAGCGCCGTCGGATCGACATCCTTGTCGGCGGCGAGCGAGGCCAGTTGCAGGTCGCTGTCGCGCGGCAGCTGGACGCCCGCCGCGCCCCACACGAGCTGGACAAGCCCCGAGCAGTCGATGCCCTTTGCCGTGCGGCCGCCCCAGACATAGGGCGTTCCGATCATTTCCTCGGCAAGCTCCGCGGGGTCGCTGTCTTGTGCGCCCGCCTCGACGAGCGCGGCGAGCGGAAGATAGCCATGCGCGGTCGCGAGCCATTCGCCCTCGGGCTCGCCCATCACGAGCGCGCCGCGCGGCAGAACGCCGGGGCCGCCGCTTGCGGCATCGGGCGCGTTGTGGAGCATGGCCTCGATCATCCGGACGCGGTGCGTCGGAGCGATCGGCGCGGCGATCGCTTCGGCCGCCAGATAGCCGACATAATGATCGGCGAGGCAGTAGCCCCATGCCCAGCCGCCGGTGAGGTCGAGCAGCGCAAAACCCTCGCCGAAGAGCAGTTCGCTTGTCTGCTCGGCCTCGAGCGATGGCGATGCTCGCAGCGCCGCGGCCGGCAGCACGCCGCTCTGCATCATCGGCGCGGCATAGTGCGGCGCAAAATGGGTGCCCGCGACCGCAATGTCGGCGAGGTCGGCACGGATCGCGACGATGCGCGGATCGAAGCTTTGTGACGTGCCGGTCAGCCCGAAACGATCGCGACCGGCTCCCACCGTGCCGGGCCGTCCCATGCGCACGCGATTGGCCGCCGAATGTTCACCGCTGTCTGCTGTCACTTGTCGTCCTGTTGAAACCCGACGTCCGCCGGGCGCGGACAATCGCGGGCCATTAGACCAGCAGGCCGGGCTTTATCAAGAATGTTCAGTTTTTCCCGCGCCGGTCGTAGCGACCCTGCAACATCGCCCATGTCGCGCGCAGTCCCAGCGCAGCGCCGCCCTTCGGTCGTCCAGGCTTGGCCGACGGGCGCCACGCGAAAGTGTCGAGATGCGCCCATGCGACGCCTTCGGGGACGAAGCGCTTCAGGAAGAGCGCGGCGGTGATCGTCCCCGCGAAAGGCGAACTGCCTGCGTTGCCGAGGTCGGCGATGTCGGTTTCGAGGAGGTCGGCATATCCGTCCCACAGCGGCATCCGCCACAGCGGATCGTCGCGTTCGATCCCGCCCCCCAGCATCGCGTCGGCCAGCGCGTCGTCATTGGCGAAGAGCGGCGGCAAGTCGGGGCCGAGTGCGACACGCGCCGCGCCGGTCAGCGTCGCAAAATCGACGATCAGCTCGGGCTTGGCTTCGCCGGCCTTGGCGAGTGCGTCGCCGAGCACCAGCCGGCCTTCGGCGTCGGTGTTGCCGATCTCGACCGTGAGGCCGAGTCGGCTCTTGAGCACGTCACCCGGGCGGAAGGCGTCGGCTGAAATCGCATTTTCGGCTGCGGCGACAAGGCAGTGGAGCCGGACCGGCAATCCGGTCTCCATCACCAGCTCGGCGAGTGCCAGCACATGTGCCGCGCCGCCCATGTCCTTCTTCATCAGCCGCATGCCCGCTGCGGGCTTGATGTCGAGCCCGCCGCTGTCGAAGCTGATCCCTTTTCCGACGAGGGCGATGCGCGGATGATCTTCCTTGCCCCACTCGATCTCGATCAGGCGCGGCGCGTGATGCTTTGCCGCTGCGCGCCCGACCGCGTGGATCATCGGATAGCCCTGCTCGAGCGCCTCGCCCTTGGTGACGGTCAGCTTGCCGCCATGCGCCTTGGTTATGCGTTCGGCCGCCTTCTCGATCGCCGCGGGCCCCATGTCGGCGGCGGGCGTGTTGACGAGATCGCGGACGAGCGCGACCGCGCGCATCTCGGCGACCATCGGCGCGATCGCGCCGACATCGCGCGTCAGCAGAACGCGCGGGTCTTTCGTCGGCGGGTTCGATTTATAGGTATCGAAGCGATATTGCGCGCTCATCCAGCCGAACAGCGCTTTGCCCGGTTGCTGCCCTTCCACGCGGTAACGACCCCCGGGCAGAATCTGCCCAAGCTTGGCAAGGCACCAGGCCGACAGATTGTCCACGTCGGCGACGGTGGTGACGACCGACCATTTGTCGGGATCATCGCCCGGCAGTATCGCGTGGACGAACGGGTCAGGCTTGAAACCGACCGCGGCGAGATGCGCGCGCTCACGCGCGCTGCGGCCTTTCAGCCATTCATCATGACTTTTTTTGTCGACGAGGTGGATCGCTCGTGCATCCTGCCCCTTGTCGGGCTGGATCAGGTCTGAATAGTCGGTCATGCGGGCCGTGCTAGGCCGCCGTGGATATTTTGTCGATTCCCGGCGTTATGTCCGCATGACGATCGAAAGGCCTTGGCGAAACGCCATTCCGCTCCTCGTCGGCGCGCTGTTGCTCGCTGGCTGTTCCGAAGACAAGCCGACGAAGGCGGAGAAGGTTGCCGCTGCTGCGGTGCCCGGCGCTCCGTCCCGGGGCGCCGCCGACGAAGCTGCAAAAACGGCACCCGCTTCGAATGTCAGCGAAAACAATGAACTGATCGAATTCGTCTATGCCTATCCCGCAGACGCGGCCTGGATTCCCGAATTGGCAAAAGCACTCAACAGCGACCGGACAACAAAACGCGAAGCCCTGATCATGGCTGCGCAGCGCGACAAGGCGGCCGCCGAAAAAGGCGGCTATCCCTATCGTCCCCACAGTCATCGTCAGACATGGCAGCGTGTCACGAATACTCCGCGTTTTCTCAGCCTGTCGGCAGAGATCGAGACCTACGCGGGCGGCGCGCACGGCATGCAGACCTTCGACACGCTGATCTGGGATCGCAACCGGCGCGAGCAGATGAAGCCGCTGGATCTGTTCCAGAGCAGCGCAGCGTTCGATGCCGCGGTCCGCGACGCCTTTTGCGCCGGGATCAAACGCGCGAAGGTGGCAAAGGGGATCGATGAGGCACCTGACAGCATCTTCGCCAAATGCCCGCCGGCGTCGGCGCAGACATTGTGGCTCGGCTCGTCGGACGGACGTTATCTCGATCGACTGACAATCGCGATCGCGCCCTATGAGATCGGCGCCTACGCCGAGGGAAGTTACAGGATCAACGTCCCGATGACCGGTGCGCTCGTCAAGGCCGTCAGGCACGAATTTGCGCGCGATTTTCTCCCTATCAATTGACCAAGGATGAGGCCATGGCGAAGCAGCCCAAAGCCGGCAAGGTCGGCGAAAGCGCGAAGGAAAAGAAGGGCAAGCGGAGTGCGGCGGCCAGGCTGCGCCGCGAAGTGGGGAGCGGCAAGACGATAGCCAGGCCGCCGTCCGACCGTGAAGCCGACCTTGACCGCGCGCCCAAATGGCAACCGCGCTATCCGGGCTCGGGTCGCCTCGAGGGCAAGGTGGCGATCGTGACCGGCGGCGACAGCGGCATTGGCCGCGCGGTCTGTGCCCTCTTCGCGCGTGAGGGGGCTGATGTTGCGGTCGTCTATCTCGAAAACCGGTCCGACGCCGTCGAAACCGCCGCAATCGTCGAGGCCGAGGGGCGGCGCGCGATCGCGATCAAGGCCGATGTCGGCAAGCCGAAGGCGGGCGAGAAGATTGTCGCGCAGACCATCGAGAAACTCGGCCGCCTCGACATTCTCGTCAACAACGCCGGCGAGCAGCATCCGGCGGCGGACATTCGCGACATCAGCGAGGACCAGCTGCAGCGAACTTTCGCGACCAATATTTTCGGCATGTTCTATCTCGTGCAGGCGGCGCTGCCACACCTCAAAAAAGGATCGGCGATCGTTAATTGCACCAGCGTGACCATGTATCAGGGGTCGAAGGACCTGCTCGATTACAGCGCCACCAAAGGCGCGATCACCGCCTTCACCCGCTCCTTGAGCGAAAATCTGGTCGAGAAGGGCATTCGCGTGAACGGCGTCGCGCCCGGCCCGATCTGGACCCCGCTCAACCCGCGCGGCGGTGCGCCGGCCGCAAAGGTCGCCACCTTTGGCGAGAGCACGCCGATGAAACGGCCGGGCGAACCCAATGAGGTCGCGCCCTGCTTCCTGTTCCTCGCCTGCGATGACAGCAGCTATATGTCGGGTCAGGTGCTGCATCCCAACGGCGGCACGATCGTTAATGGCTAGCGGGGCGGGCAAGGAGAAACGCCATGCCAGCCAAATCGAAAGCCCAGCAGAAAGCCGCGGGCGCCGCACTCAGCGCCAAACGCGGCGAGACGCCCAAGTCGAAGCTCAAGGGCGCGTCGAAACAGATGGTCGACAGCATGACCGAAAAACAGCTCGAGGATTTCGCCAAGGGCTCGACCAAGGGCAAGCCCGAGCATGCAGATTGATATCATTGCCGTCATTGCGAGCGAAGCGAAGCAATCCAGAGCGGTTTACGCCCGCCCTGGATTGCTTTGCTTCGCTCGCAACGGCGGATATTGTTCGGCGGCTTCCAGTTCGGCTGGCGCCGCCGCGACGTCGGCCTTTGCATTGCCGAACGTCAGCACGCCATCGGCGATCGCGCCGGTGCGCATATCGACGCGGTCCTGCACATAATTCTGGCTGAGCCGCCAGGGCAGGGTGGCGGTGCTTTTCGGCATGATGTGCAGCGAACGCTGGATATAGCCCGACGAGAAGTCGAAGACATTTTCCTCTTCGAGGCTCGACGGATCGGCGAGTGCCGGGGTCGCAACCGCCGTTCCCGTGTCGCGCATATGATTGAGCACGCGGCAGACATATTCGGACACGATGTCGGCGCGCAGCGTCCAGCTCGCGTTGAGATATCCGAACACCGCCGAGAAGTTGGGGACGTTCGAGAACATGCACGCCTTGTAATAGAAATGATCGTGCCAGTTGACGGGCGCCCCGTCGACCCGCACCGGAATCTTGCCCGCGACCGCCAGCTTCAGGCCCGTTGCGGTGATGATGATGTCGGCATCCAGATGCTTGCCCGACTTGAGCCGGATGCCTGTCGCATCGAACTTTTCGATGTGATCGGTAACCACCGACGCCTTGCCGGCCTTCATCGCCTCGAAGAAATCGGCGTCGGGGACGAGGCACAGCCGCTGTTCCCAGGGGTTGTAGGGCGGAGTGAAGGCTGTGGCGTCATAATGGTCGCCAAGACTTTCCTTCAATTTCCTGGTCAGGAACTCCTTGACCTTCTCGGGCTTCGCGCGCGCGCGGCGGAAGGCGATGTCCTGCAGTCGGACATTCTTGAAGCGCGTGATCTTGTAGGCGAGCTTTTCGGGCAGGAATTTGCGCAGGAAGTTGGCGAAGCCGTCCTTGGCGGGGCGGATGAAATACCAGGTCGGCGTCCGCTGGAGCATCGTGACGTGCGCCGCTCCCCTCATCGAGGGGACGATGGTGACCGCGGTAGCGCCCGATCCGATCACCACGACCTTCTTGCCCTGATAGTCGAGGTCTTTCGGCCAGAACTGCGGATGGATGATCTGACCCTCGAAATCCGCGCGGCCCGCGAACCCGGCGTCGAAGGGCTCGTCATAGTCATAATAGCCCGAGCCGAGGTAGAGCCAGCGGGCGGTCGTGGTCGACGTCGCGCCCTTGCTGTCCTCCATCGTCACTGTCCAACGCGCGGCGGCGCTATCCCAGTCGGCGCCGACCACCTTGCGGTCGAAGCGGATGCGCCCGCGGATATGGCGTTCGTCGACGATGCGATTGAGATATTCGAGGATCGCCGGGCCGTCGGCGATCGATTTCTCATGCTTCCACGGTTCGAATATGAATCCGAGCGTGTGCATGTCGCTGTCCGAACGGATGCCGGGGTAACGAAAAAGATCCCAGGTGCCGCCGAGCTGTTCGCGGCGCTCGACGACGGCGAAGCTGCGGTCGGGGCAGTTCATCTGAAGATGCACGGCCATGCCGATGCCCGAAATGCCTGCGCCGACGATCAGCACATCCTGATCGACCGGTGCAGCCTTCGCGTCCGCGAGGCGTTCCAACGTCGCCGTACCTGCCATATCCTGTCTCCCGACCATATTTTGGGGCCAGCTTACGCACCGCGTTGCATTTTGCAATCGAATTGACGTTTACGGAAACTGCGCGTAGCGAGCGCAACCTTGCCTTGTGACTGTCATAAATTCGTCATATGGGCGACACCCTTTTGTAACCATTCGGCCGCTCGGCCACCCTAACCCATGGAAAGG
>CBJKNR010000099.1:0-9985 GCA_966417555.1 uncultured Sphingopyxis sp. | reverse complement strand
CCGCTGATCCTCGAAATCCACGGCGGGCCTTTCGCCGCCTATGGCGGCCATTTCTCGAACGACAATCAGCTTTATGCCGCAGCGGGCTATGCCGTGCTCTCGGCGAACCCGCGCGGGTCGACCAGCTATGGCGCCGCTTTCGCGAACGAGATCGACAAGGCCTATCCGGGCAATGACTATTTCGATCTCATCTCGATCGTCGACCGCGCGGTCGAGCTCGGCGTCGCCGATCCCGACGCGCTGTTCGTCACCGGGGGTTCGGGCGGCGGCGTGCTCACCAGCTGGATCGTCGGCAAGACCAACCGCTTCAAGGCCGCGGTCACGCAAAAGCCGGTGATCAACTGGACGACGCAGGCGCTCACCGCCGACGGCCCCGGCTTTTTCGGCCCCTATTGGCTCGGCGCCGAACCCTGGGAAAAGCCGGAGCTCTTCTGGTCGCGTTCGCCGCTCTCGCTCGTCGGCAATGTCGAAACCCCGACGCTCGTCATCGTCGGCGCGGAGGATTACCGCACCCCGGTCAGCGAATCCGAGCAATATTACACCGCGCTCCGCCTACGCGGCGTGCCCACGGCGCTGATCACGGTTCCGGGCGCCAGCCACGGCGGCATCGCCGCGCGCCCGTCGCAATCGGCGGCCAAGGCCTCGGCCATCCTCGCCTGGTTCGAAAAATACCGGAAGGGCTGGACGCGCCCGGCGACCGCGGCGGCGGGTAAATAAACCGCCGCCGCGGCCACCCTCTCAGATATTGGCGCCGCCGTCGACCATGATGGTCGTGCCGGTGATCTGCCGCGCCGCGGGGCTCGCAAGGAAGGTTACGGCGGCCGCGACATCCTCCGGCGTGCCATAGCGGCCGAGCGGAATCAGCGAGCGCTGGAAATCGGCGAATTCGCCCGTCGCCGGGTTCATGTCGGTGTCGGTCGATCCCGGCTGGACAAGGTTCGCGGTGATGTCGCGCGGCCCGACTTCGCGCGCGAGCCCCATATTGAAGGCGTGCAGCGCCGATTTGGTCGCGAAATAGACCGTCGCGCCGTCGCCGACGATGCGCTCGGCACCGACCGAGCCGATAGTGATGATACGGCCGCCCGCGCCCAAATACGGGATTGCCGCCTGCGAGGTCAGGATCGGCCCGCGCACATTGACGCCCAGCAGGGCATCGACATCCTCGACGCTGATATCGGCGATCGTGCCATAGCGCGCGATCCCCGCATTGTTGACGAGGATGTCGAGCCCGCCCAGCGCCGCCACGGCCTCATCGACCGAGCGCTTCACCGCCGCCGGGTCGGCGCTGTCGGCCTGGATCGCGATGCCGCGCCGCCCCCTGGTTTCGATGCCCGCAACCACTTCGGCCGCGCGATCGGCCGAGCGTTCATAGGTGATGGCGACATCGGCGCCCTTTTCGGCCAGCGCCAGCGCAATGGCGGCGCCGATGCCGCGCGATGCGCCGGTCACCAGCGCCTTTTTTCCTGCCAGTTCGGACATGAGCTTTCCTTTATGTAGTGATCGATACATAACTAGCTAGGAAGCTTGTATCCGGCTGTCAATGGATTATATAGCGATCGATGCAAAATAGTGGAGATCCCGCTGAAAGGTTTGAAAATGCACCGCGCGCGCGGGGGCGACCGCGCGCCTTCGATCGCGACGCGGCGCTCGATCAGGCGACGCGGCTGTTCTGGCAAAAGGGGTATGAAGCGACCTCGATCAACGACCTGACGGCCGCAATGGGGATTGGTGCGCCCAGTCTGTACGCCGCCTTCGGGTCGAAGGATGCGCTCTATCAGGAATCGCTTCGCCACTATGCCGAAACCCACGAACATTTCGTCTGGGCCGGCTATTTTGCAGCGCCGACGGCGCGCGCGGCGGTCCGCTCGCTCCTCATGGACTCGGCGGCCGCGCTCACCGGCTGCCTTGCCGACATGCCGCGCGGCTGCATGGTCGCGCTTTCGAATGTCGGCAGCGAGGGACATGACGAGCTGCGCGAGATTGTCCGCGATGCGCGCGCCATCACGCTCGACCGGCTGAAGGAGCGGTTCGGACAGGCGGTTGCCGCGGGCGAGCTGCCGGCGTCGACCGACCTCCACGCGCTCGCGCGCTTCGTCCAGACCATCCAGACCGGCATGTCGACCCTCGCCCGCGACGGCGCGAGCCGCGCGGAGCTCGAAGCTGTCGCCGATCTCGCGATGGCGGGGTGGGACGCACGCCTTGCAGGGGCGGCCGTGCGGGATTAATCCGCACTGCATGAGCGACGCCAAAATCTTCATCAGCGCGAACGAGCTTCTCTCGGACTCGCTGCGCCTCGGAATGCAGGTCATCGACAGCGGCTTCAGGCCGACGCACCTCGTCGGCATCTGGCGTGGCGGCGCGCCGGTCGGCATCGCGGTGCAGGAACTGCTCGACTATCATGGTCACCACTGCGACCATATCGCGATCCGCACCTCTTCCTACAAAGGCATCGACAGCCAGGACCCGCATGTGAAGGTCTTTGCGCTCGGCTATCTTATCGACACGCTGAACCCCGAAGACCGGCTGCTCATCATCGACGATGTCTTCGACAGCGGGCGCAGCATCCGCGCCTTCATCGCCGAGCTCAGGGCGCGCTGCCGTCACAACATGCCGCGCGACATCCGCATCGCGACCGTCTGGTTCAAGCCCGGGCGCAACGTCACCGACCTCCGCCCCGACTTCTTCGTTCACGAAACCGAGCGGTGGCTGATCTTCCCGCACGAGATCGACGGGCTGACGGTCGACGAAATCCGCCGCCACAAGCCCGAGGCGGCGATCATCCTCCGCGAAGAGGAGGTGGGCGGTGCCTGACGGTTTCGCCTCGCGCGACGAGCGTGCCGCCTTCATCGCCGGCCTGCCCAAGGCCGAGTTGCATCTTCACATCGAGGGTTCGCTCGAACCCGAGCTGATGTTCACCCTCGCGCAGCGCAACCATGTCGCCATCCCCTTTGCCAGCGTCGAGGAGGTGCGCGCCGCCTATGCCTTCTCGAATCTCCAGGATTTCCTCGATATCTATTATCAGGGCATGGGCGTCCTCCGCAGCGAGCGGGACTTCCACGACCTCACCGCCGCCTATTGCGCACGCGCGCATGCCGACAATGTCCGCCACGTCGAGATCTTTTTCGACCCGCAGGGCCACACGGCGCGCGGCGTCGCATTTGAAACGGTCCTGAACTGCATCACCCGAGCGCTCGACGATGCGGCGGCGAGCCATGGCATGACGTCGCGCCTTATCATGTGCTTCCTCCGCCACCTCAGCGAAGCCGAGA
Source organism: uncultured Sphingopyxis sp. (assembly GCA_966417555.1). Classification (GTDB taxonomy): domain Bacteria; phylum Pseudomonadota; class Alphaproteobacteria; order Sphingomonadales; family Sphingomonadaceae; genus Sphingopyxis. Next base: position 6,716 of record CBJKNR010000099.1, on the reverse strand, counting down.
CCGAGGCGACGCTCGATGAAGCTCTGCCATATCTCGACCGCATCGCCGGCGTCGGCCTCGACTCGTCCGAAGTCGGCCACCCGCCCGCGAAGTTCGAGCGCGTCTTCGCCCGCGCCCGGGGCCTCGGCCTGAAAATTGTCGCCCACGCCGGCGAGGAAGGCCCGCCCGCCTATGTCCATGAAGCGCTCGACCTCCTGAAGGTCGACCGCATCGATCATGGCAACCGCAGCCTCGAGGACGTGGCGCTCGTCGCGCGCCTCGCGGACGAAGGCATGACACTCACCGTCTGCCCGCTCTCGAACCTGAAACTCTGCGTCGTGGGCGACATGGCCGGGCATCCGCTGAAAACCATGCTGGGCGCCGGCCTGAAGGCGACGGTGAACAGCGACGACCCCAGCTATTTCGGCGGCTATGTGAACGCCAACTATCTGGCCGTCGCCGACGCGCTGGACCTGTCGAAAGACGACCTCCTCACGCTCGCACGCAACAGCTTCACCGGGTCTTTCCTCGACGACGCCGACAAGGCGAAGCACCTCGCCGCGATCGACAGCTACGCCTGACCAGCGTCAGGCCGCGATCAGCACGCCGTGATAGGCACGATCCTCGAACGCGCGGCCAGCGCCCATCGCGACGCAGATCAGCGCATCGTCGGCGACGATAACCGGTAGCCCCGTCGCGCGCGCGATCGCCTCGTCCATCCGGCGCAGCAGTGCGCCGCCGCCGGTCAGCGTGATGCCCTCGTCGATGATGTCGGCCGACAGTTCGGGCGGCGTCTGTTCGAGCGCCGCGCGTACCGCGCTGACGATCTGTCCGACGGGCTCGGCGAGCGCCTCGGCGATCTCGGCCTCGGTCACCCGTACCTCGGCCGGCCGGCCGGTGACGAGGTCGCGGCCCTTGACGCCCATGACCATGCCCTGTCCTTCGGGCGGGGTCGCGCAGCCGATCGTCAGCTTGACACGTTCGGCGGTCATTTCGCCGACCATCAGATTATGCTTGCGGCGGATAAAGGAGGAAATCATCTCGTCCATCTTGTCGCCGCCGACGCGTACCGACGTGCTGTAGGCGATACCGCTCAGCGACAGCACGGCAACCTCGGTCGTGCCGCCGCCGATGTCGACGACCATCGCGCCCCTCGGTTCGGCGACCTGCAGCCCGGCGCCGATCGCGGCGGCGAGCGATTCCTCGATCAGCTGGACCGACGCCGCGCCGGCGTTGCTCGCGGCGTCGCGGATCGCGCGGCGCTCGACCATCGTCGATCCCGACGGCACGCAGATCACGACATGGCTGCGCTGGACGAAGCGGCTCGCCCCGCCCTGCGCCTTGTCCATGAAATGCTTCAGCATCTGTTCGGCGACATCGATGTCGGCGATCACGCCGTCGCGCAAGGGCCGGATCGCCTGGATATTGTCGGGGGTCTTGCCCATCATCGGCTTCGCCTCGTCGCCGACGACCTTGACGCGGCGCACGCCGTCGCGCGTCTCGAGCGCAACGACCGACGGCTCGTTCAGTACGATGCCCTTGTCGCGCACATAAACGACAGTGTTCACGGTGCCCAGGTCGATGGCCATATTGTGCGCGGCCGACGCAAACCGATTAAAGAACTTCATATACGGGGCAAATGCCTTCGGGAATGAACGGAAGAATCAGGCGCGGCGGGCCCTTTGGCGCCCCCGACGACTGTCACATATCGACTGCGCCGCACGTGCGGGCGCGTCAACGAATGCCGTCGCCAATACTGCCAGAACGGTGGTTTCTCAGGCCCGGCTGTTCGATCGGTTCAAAAATCGCGACCATCGGAGCCCGGAAACGGGGAGCTTCGGCCCGGCGCACGCGCGCAGCTATCCGGCTCGAAAGACCGCTCGCGCCCGCAGGGCGGCCGGCTGTGGGGGCCGGCTGTGGGGGCCGACGCCTATCGCCCGCGGGCGAGCGCGATCCCGGCCAGATTCTGCGTTCGCCTGATATGACGGACATGCGGGATCGGCCCCTCGCCGACGAGCGCAAGGAAATTGGCAAGATGCGCCGCCGCCTCACCGCGCGCACGCACGATGCCATTCGCCTGTTCGACCACCGCCGCGGCATCGCCGAGCAGGATATAGTTGGCCAGCCCCATATCCTGTGCCAGCCGCAGCGCCGCGATGAGCGCCAGCCACTCGGCGTCCATGCTGCTGCCAATCCCGGCGTCGCGCACCACCACGGCGGCGCCGCCGATCACGACGGCGGTCTCCATCCGCCCGGGATTGGGCCGGCATCCGCCGTCGAAATAGATCTTGATCCGCCGCGCCATGTTCGCTGCCCTACCCGGTCAGAATTTCCCGCGCACCGAAAAGGCGAAGATCGGCCCGATCAGCCGGTCGCGCTCCTCGATGAACGCGATCGGGCTCTCGCCGCGAACGCCGGTATAGACGGTGCGATCGCGCTTCGAGCGGGCATTGACCATGTTCGATATCTGCGCGCGGACGGTCAGCCCGAAAACATCCTTGTTCTCGACGAACAGCGATGCCCACACCGGCCCCTCCCACACCTTGTCGGTCTGGTTGCGGCGGTAATTGGGCTGATAATGCGAATATTCGAAATCGCCGCCCCACGCCCAGTCGCTCGCCGGAATATCGTGACGCAGGCCCAATTCGACGACCGTGTCGGTGAACCCGCTCCACTGGCGCTTCTCGCCGGTGAACGGGTCGCGCAGCGAGCTTTTCTGGAGCAATACCCGCGTATTGAGTTTGACGCCCTTGAGCCCGGCGGGGTCGAGGTTGAAGGTCGAGGTCCAGTCGATCGCGCCCGCCTTCGCCTTGGCGATATTGCCGACCGCCTCGCCATCGGCGCCGATCGGGATCACGTCGACGCGGTCCTCGACATCGCGATAGATGAAGATCAGCTTGGTCGAGCCCCAGGGGCCCAGCTTCTTGTTGATCTCGCCCTCATAGGTCCAGTCCTGCTGGGGCCTCAGATCGTTGTTGCTCTCATTCTGGTTGCCGTCATTGAGGAAGGCGCGCGCGAGGAAGTCGTAGAAGCTGAGCTGCAGCACGCGACGCCTGAGCTTCACCGACACGTCGAAATCGGCCGACGGTGTCCACGCGAGCGAAATCGACCCCTTCGGACGGAAGAAGCTGCGCGTCAGGCCATTGGCGCCGGTCTGCGTGATCGTCGAATGCTCGGTCCCGGCGATGATCTGGAAATTGAGCGTGTCGGTGAGCTTGCGCCCGAAGCTCAGGAGCCCCTCATAGCGATCCTCGCTCACTCCACCGGTGCCACCCTCGAACGGCTGGTCGACCCATGCCCCCGTCGGACCCAGCATCGCAATCGACGCGACATTGTCGAGCGTGTTGAACGCCGCCTCGCCCGACAATTGCCAGTCGCCGCCGAACATCTCCCACTGATATTCGCCGCGCCCGATCGTCTCGCCGATGTCGCCCGTCTGCGCAAAGCGGTCACCCGTTGCGACGCCGCCTTCCGGGGTCGTCACGATTTCCTGACGGTAGGGCTCGTGGCTGAAACGGCGGAGGCCGATCAGCTTGAGCTTCCCCGGTCCGAAGCCGAACTGCCAGTCGCCGCTGACTTCGTAGTTCCAGCTGTCCTCATTTTCATAGACGGTGCGGACGCGGTCGGGCAGCCCGGGACCGGTGCGGAATCCGTCCTCATAATAGCGGTCGTATTTGCGCTGATAGTGGCCGCCGAGATTGGCTACGGTGTCGCCCGCGGGATCCCAGGTGATACGCCCCGACAGCTTCGGCGTGTCGTAATGCGTGTTCCAGATATCCTTGCGCCGCTCGATGATATTGCGCGCGCCGTCATGGATGAGCGTCGGGCCGCCCGCGCCGCTGCGTGCCGAATCGTCGTTGTTCAGCGATGCCTCATATTCGATGTCGCCCGTGCGTCCACGCACCGACACGTCGCCGCGCGTGAACAGCGGGTCGGTGTAATGCGGACGAAACTGGGGCTTCCACGAAAACTGCCCCGAAAAACTGTCGGCGCGATAGACGATATTGGCGACCTGCCCCGACAGGCCCGGAATATCGAGCGTCGCGCCGTCGACGATCTCGATCCGCTCCACATTACTGGCCGGAATGCGCGACAATTGGGTGTACATGTCGTCCGCCTTGTTCGACGGCCGCTCGCCGTTGAACAGCACATTGCCCGTCGCCTGCCCAAGTCCGCGGAGCTGCTCGTTGTCGCGGATCTGGAAACCCGGCACCTGGATCAGCATGTCATAGGCATTGCGGGGGGCGTAGCGCGCAAAGTCGGCGGGCGCATAGATCTGCCGCGCCGCGCTCGTCGCGGTCGGCGGGATCTCGGTCGGCGCAGGCGGCGGCGCCTCGCCGGTGGGTACGGTCGCCTCCTGCGCCAGCGCCGACGTCGACAGCGCGGCCGCCGCCGCCGCAAGGCTGGTCCATCGCCTCACCTGTTTTTTCCCCCCACCGCGCGGTTCATCGCCCGCGCATATTCGGCGCTCACGCCCATCGCCTTCATGCTGACGACCTCATCGGCATTCAATTTCCGGTATCCCGCTGCGGCGAGCCCGCGCACATAGGTCCCATCGACGCCCAGCGCCTTGCACGCGATCGCGTCCTCGACGTCGGTCAGCACGAGCGCCTCCGATTTAAGGTCGCGGATATATTCGGGGCGCACGTCGAGCGCCGCCGCCGCGATGAGGTCGTCGGCATCCTTCGGCCGCACGCCCTCGCGCGCCAGCCCGTCGGCGAGCTCGATCGTCGCATCGACGAGCAGCATCGCCAGCAGGGTCGAGCGGTGATCAGGCGACAGCCCGCGTTCGTTCAGTTCGCGCTCGAACCCGGGATCGGAGGTGAAGCGGCATTCGCCCTTGCCCTCGAACGCGCCGGTCAGGGTGCCGCTGCACGCCAGCATCCCCGCATCGTGCGTCACAGTGAAGCTCACCGGCCCCGACGTCCTGCGCCCGAGCGCGGCCTCTGCGGACGCGAGATAGGGACGCGAGCCGTCGAGCCTCTGGTCGCTGCTCGACTTCCTGTGCTGGATGCGGAGGCGCGGCGCGCCCTTCTTGCCACTCGCCGGCTCGGCGACCCAGTTTACATCGCTCAGGACTAGCGGGTCGGCGGCGGCGGTCGGCGCCGAGCAGGTGAGGATCGACAGCAGCGCGGCGCCGCCGGCAAAATACAGGGCCTTCATGGTGCACTCCTCCCTCCGTGCGCCGCGCGAGCGTCATCGCTCGCCGCCGCAGCGGCAATTTTGAAACGGGTTTCGATTAATCGTCGGCCGGTGCGGACGAATGTCCGGACGTCAGTCGTGCGCCGGCGGCTCGGGTGGTTCGGGCGGCATCGACATTTCGATCCGCGCGGTCCGGCCGTCGGCACGGCGCGCCTCGATCACGCCGCGCTCCATGTCGACGACGGCGGCATTGCCGCCCTGCACGGCCTTTGCGGCAGGCCGCGGCGTTGCTGCCGGGCGGGGCCTTGCGGCAGGGCGAATCGCTCTCGTCGCGTGCAGTTCGATCGCGTCGTCGGCGCTGCGCATCTTCATCCCGGCTTTCTGCATGTCGGTCACGAAATCGCAGTCGATTCCCATCGCCCTCAGCGCGATCACATCATCGATGCCGATGTCGGGGAAATGCGATTTCATGTCGCGCGCAAAACCCGGTTCGATATGCAGCGCCGACGCGCCGACCAGATCGTCGAGCGCGACGCCCGGAAAGATGCCGCGCATCGTACGGAAATAGGCCGGATCGACGCCCGTCGCCTTGGCGCCGATGATCTCGTCGGCAGTGATCGATCCCTGATGCTCGCGCATCTCCGCGACATATTCGGGCGTCACTCCGACCGCCCGCATCCCGACCAGATCCTCGGCGGTCAGCGGCTTCGCACTGGTGGCCGGGGCTGCGTCGTCGGCCGTCCTGGCCGTCGCCCCGGACGACGCCGATGTCACGGTCGTCGTCCCGGTCGCCGAGGCGACGGCGTTGTGGACATCCGCCCTCGCCCCGGGCTTCGCTGTCGCCGAAAAAGCGGCGAGCGGAGCGGTAATCCCCGCAAGCACGATCATGCTCATCAACATCCAGCTCGCGCTTGCCGGACCGCGCTTCAGACTGCCGTCGAGCACGCGGGTGATCCGGCGCTTCAGACTGTCCTTGCCCGGCGCGACGCCATGCGCGGCGAGCAGCGCACCCTGATTGTCGTGGCGCGCCGCGCCGACCAGCAGGGTCGCATAGTCGGGGCCGTCGATATCGGCCATCAGCACCGCATCGTCGGCGGCTTCCTCGCGCAATTGATGGCTCTCGCGCGCCAGCATCCACACGAGCGGATTGAACCAGAAGACCGCGCAGGCGACGCGCGCGCCGAGCAGTTTCGCCCAGTCGAGCCGTGCGACATGCGCCAGTTCGTGCGCGATGATCGCCTCCGCCTCGCCCGACGCTGCGACCGCCTTGGGAGAGAGCACGATCGTCGGCCGCAGCACACCCCAGCTGATCGGCGAGCGCAATTCCGCGCTGACCAGCAGCGCGGTGCCATGCTTGAACCCCATGCGCCGCTGCGCCTCGGCAAGCGCCGACAGCCACGATCCTTCGACCAGTATCTCGGCGCGGGCGCGCATCGCGAACAGCCGGATGACGGCGAGCGCCATCACTCCAGACAGCAGCGCGAGCGGGACAAGATAGAGAAAGGGCGCAAGGTCATTCCACGGAAAGGCGATCGGCGTCGACCCGGTCTCCGCCACAGCGGGGACCGAAGCCATGGCGGGGACCAGGTCAACCA
>CBJKNR010000098.1:0-10039 GCA_966417555.1 uncultured Sphingopyxis sp. | reverse complement strand
TTTTCGAGGTCGCCGCGGCTCGACCAGCCGAGCACGCCCTCGGTCGCGCTGTTGACGAGCGGCCACGCCGGATAGAGCACGACATAGGCGAGCCCCCAGACGATCGTGGCGTAGAAGGTCCACAGCCACCAGCGCGGCATCGGCGTGTCGAGCTCCTCGATACCGTCCCATTCATGGCCGACCGTGCTGGTGCCGGTGGCTTCGTCGATGCGCTGGTTCAGATCAGCCATGCTCGTCTTCCCTGAAGATCATGTTCGCGGCCTCTTCGTTGCGCGCGCGGGCGCTCGGCCGGAACGGCCAGGCGATGAGGGTAAGGAACAGCAGGGTCATGGCGAGCAGCCCCCAGCTGTCGGCAAAGTGCCTGAGGTCGTTATAGGTCATCGCGCGGCCCCGGTTTCGGAAGCCCGTTCCTGCGGCGCCGCCTTGTCGACATCAACGAGGGTACCGAGCATCTGGAGATAGGCGATCAGTGCGTCCATCTCGGTCAGCCGGTCGGGATCGCCATCGAAGTCGCGGACCTGTGCCTTGGGGTAGCGCTTTTGCAGGTCGAGCCCGGCGGCGGGATCGACCTGTGCCGCGAGATCCTCGTTCGCCTTTGCGATGTCGGCCTTCGTATAGGGCACCCCGACGCGGTAGAGCGCGGTCAGGTCGTTCGCCATGTCGCCGGTCTGCAAATCGCGGGTCGCAAGGAAGGCGTAGGGCGGCATGATCGATTCGGGCACGACGCTGCGCGGGTCGACCAGATGCGCCTTGTGCCATTCGTCCGAATAGCGGCCACCGACGCGCGCAAGGTCGGGTCCGGTGCGTTTCGACCCCCACTGGAACGGGTGGTCGTACATGCTTTCGGCGGCCAGGCTGTAATGGCCATAGCGTTCGACCTCGTCGCGGAACGGGCGGATCATCTGGCTGTGGCAGGTATAGCAGCCCTCGCGCATGTAGATGTTGCGCCCGGCGAGTTCGAGCGGGGTGTAGGGACGCATCCCCTCGACCTTCTCAACCGTGTTGTCGATCCAGAAGAGCGGCGCGATCTCGACGATGCCGCCAATGGTGACCGTGAGCAGCGCGAGCGCGCCGAGCAGCGTCACGTTGCGCTCGATCTTCTTGTGGCTGAAGCCCTTTTTATCGGGTTTGGTGGCCATGGTCGGGGCTCCTTATTCGGCGGGGACGGGCGCGAGCGGACGGTCCGCCGCGGCGTTGTACGGAGTTTCGGTCATCGGCTTTTCGGCGCGGACCTTACCGCCGAGCGTCGCCCAGACATTCACGATCATGACGAGAAAGCCCGCGAGGTACATCGCCCCACCCGCAGCGCGGATCAGATACATCGGGTGCATCGCGGCGACGCTCTCTGCAAAGCTGTAGACGAGGTATCCGTCGGCGCCATACTCGCGCCACATCAGGCCCTGCATGATGCCGGCGACCCACATCGACGCGGCGTAGAAAACGATGCCGACGGTCGCGAGCCAGAAGTGCCAGTTGACCATGCGCAGGCTATAGAGGCGCGGACGGCCCCACAGGCGCGGGACAAGATAATAGACAGCAGCAAAGGTGATCATGCCGTTCCAGCCGAGCGCGCCGCTGTGGACATGGCCGATCGTCCAGTCGGTGTAATGCGACATGGAGTTGACCCATTTGATCGACATCATCGGGCCTTCGAAGGTGCTCATGCCGTAGAAGGCGAGCGCCATCACCATCATCCGGATGATCGGGTCGGTGCGGATCTTGTCCCATGCGCCGTTCAGCGTCATCAGGCCGTTGATCATCCCGCCCCAGCTCGGCATCCACAGGATGACCGAAAAGACCATGCCCAGCGTCTGCGCCCAGTCGGGCAGCGCGGTATAATGGAGATGGTGCGGCCCCGCCCAGATGTAGAGGAAGATCAGCGACCAGAAGTGGATGATCGACAGGCGGTAGGAGTAGACCGGCCGCTCGGCCTGCTTCGGTACGAAATAATACATCATCGCGAGGAAGCCGGCGGTCAGGAAGAATCCGACCGCGTTATGGCCGTACCACCACTGCGTCAGCGCATCCTGCACCCCGGCAAAGGCGGCGTAGCTTTTCGACCCGAAGATGCTGGCGGGCATCGACAGATTGTTGACGATGTGGAGCATCGCGATGGTGACGATGAAGCTGAGGTAGAACCAGTTCGCGACATAGATATGCGGTTCGCGGCGCTTGACGATCGTGCCGACGAACACGACGAGATAGGCGACCCAGACGATCGTCAGCCACAGATCGACATACCATTCGGGCTCGGCATATTCCTTCGCCGCGGTGACGCCCATCAGATAGCCCGTCGCCGCGAGGACGATGAAGAGCTGGTATCCCCAGAAGACGAAGCGTGCGAGCGTCGGGAATGCGAGCCGCGTGCGGCAGGTACGCTGGACGACATAATAGCTCGTCGCGATCAGCGCGTTGCCGCCAAAGGCGAAAATCACCGCCGAGGTGTGCAGCGGCCGCAGCCGCCCGAAGGTCGTATATTCGAGATTGAGGTTGAGCGCCGGAAAGGCGAGTTGCAGCGCGATATAGAGACCCGCGACCATTCCGGCGGCGCCCCAGAACAAGGTCGCGATGACGCCCCAGCGGATCGGATCATCGTCATAAGCGCCCTGATCGGCGGGCATCTTCAAGATGCCGCGCGCAAGGGCGCCATAATCGGCGCGCGTGACGGTCGCCCACAGCATGGCGAGGCACGCAAGCGCGACGATGATCATATGCACCGCGAACGGCGCATCGACCGCGAGCGCCGCCATCACGAAGGCAAGCAGGGTCAATGCCAGCCAGCCCCCCGCCCTTGTTACCAGACCGTCCATATCGCTTGTCCCTGCTTGGCGCGGCTTTGCTGCCACGCGGTTCGGGACCGCCATGAACGTGCGAGGGCGGTGAAACATTGATCGGGATCAACGAACTGGTTGCGCCGTATCAATGCGGCGGGATCGTCCGTGGAGCAGGGATGCGCCACCCAGACAGGAGGTGTATCCCATGAAAAACAATGCTCTCCCGCTCATCGCACTGGCCGCCGCATTCGCGCTGCCCGGACAGGCCTTTGCCAAGGCGGGCGACGTCCAGTTCAAGCTGCTCGCGACCTATGTCGCTCCCGGCGGCAAGATCAGCGACGTCAAGACCGACCTGATCGGCCTGCCCGCCGGCACGCAGACCAAGGCCGACGATAATGTCACGCCGACGGTCGCGATCGAATATTTCGTCTCCGACGCCGTCTCGCTCGAAACCATCGCGGGGGTGACGCAGCATGACGTGGACGGGCGCGGCGCGCCAGATGGCGCGACGCTGGTATCCGATACCAGGATCGTCCCCGCTACGCTGACGCTCAAATATCATTTCGGCAAGGACGGCGGCGTGCGGCCCTATGTTGGCGCCGGTCCCAGCTATTTCATCTTTATCGATGAAAAACCGGGCGCGACGACGCGCGCGCTGGGCGCGACGCGGCAAAAGATGGGCGACAAGCTCGGCGTTGCGCTCCAGGCTGGGATCGACATTCCGCTGGGCGGCAAGGGGCTGGCGCTGTCGATCGATGCCAAACGATATTTCCTGCGTCCGACCGCGACCTGGTACGCCGGCGGCACCGAAGTGCTGAAGACGCGGCATAAGCTGGACCCGTGGGTGATCAGCACCGGCGTCGCCTTCCGCTTCTAAGCGGAGGCCCTATCCCGCCATGACCTCCATCGCCGCGCGGTCGTTGATCACGATCTCGCGGCGCGAGGGCAGATCGACGACGCCGTCGGCGCGCATCCGCGTGAGCTGTCGGCTCGTCGTTTCGATCGTCAGGCCCAATATGTCGGCGATCTGCTGGCGGCCGAAGGGTAGTTCGAACCCGTTGCACGCGCCCGACTGGCATCCCTGCCCCGATAGGCGTTCGGACATTTCGAGCAGGAAAGACGCCACCTTTTCCGAGGCCGATTTGCGCCCGAGCAGCATCATCCAGTGGCGCGCGCGGTCGAGTTCGTCGAGCGTGCGGCGGAGCAATTTCTGTTGGAGATCGGGGTGCGAGCTCGCAAATTCGTCGAAATTGTTGCGGTTGAAGATGCACACTTCGGCGTCGGTCATTGCCGTGACGCTGTACGGGCTTTCCTTGCCGAACGGGCGTCCGATGAAATCGGACGGAAACACGACGCCGACGATCTGCTCGCGCCCGTCGGCAGTCGACACGACAAGCTTCAGCACGCCTTCGAGCACATTCGCGACGACGGGTGCCCCATCACCTTCCCAAAGGAGCGTCTGCCCGGCGCGGACCTTTTGCCGGCGCCCCATCTTGCCCAGCGCGGCGAGCTCCGCAGCGTCGAGGCTCGCGCAAATCGCGCGGTTTCGGACAATACAGGTTGCGCAATCGGTCACGGGTCCGCCCTACAGTAGGGCGGCCGGTTTGGAAAGCGCGGCGAAGCCCTAGTGCGCGAGCAGCAGGGGTGCCGGCGCGGCTTCGAGCAGATATCGCGTCACGCCGCCGAACAAGGTTTCGCGCAGCCGCGGCCGGCCAAAAGCGCCCATGACGATCAGGCCGGGCCTTATCTCGGCCGCGAGGCGTTCGAGCACCTCCTCGGCAGTGTGGGCGCCCTTCGCCTCGCGCCGCAGCTCGCCGTACACGCCGTGGCGCGACATATAGCGAAGCGCGTCTTCCGCCGGTACACGGCCTTCGTCATCGCCGACCCTGACCAGAATGACATTCGGGGCATCGCCCATGAAAGACACGCCGGCGCGCAAGGCATTGGCCGCCTGCGGGCTGCCGTTCCACGCCACCATCACTGGGGCGTCGAAATCGAACGGCGTCGCTTCGGGGGGCAGCGCAAGGACCGGGACCGGCACCGTGAGCGCCAGATCGGCGGCGATCGTCGCGCTCCGATGACCGTGGCGGTCGCAGGCGCCGAGCGACACGATGGTGAGGTCGGAAAGCGTTGCCGCAAGCGCCAAGGTCGACAACGCATCGCCGTCGGCCACCGCGACGTCCCATGGCACATCCTCGCGCGCGAGCTCGGCGCTCAGCCGTTTCTCCAGCTCGGCATCGGCCAGCTGCGCCTGCGCCAATTGCTCTTTTGCCATATACATGCCGCCAAAAGGATCGGAGGCGATGAATTGCTGATAGGGCGAACTGATCAAAAGGCTGAGATGCGATCCAAATCGGCGACCTATCGTCAGCGCACTTTCGATCCGTATCACCATACCCGCGTCGTTGCCGGCCTGAACCAGAATATTTCGCATCGTCCAATCTCCTGCATGGGCGCGAGATTGGATTGCTCGCGGAATGGCGTCATTGATCGGCGTCAAATTGGCAAGGAGTGGCCTTAGCGGACATTGCGCTCATCAAGGTCGGGCCGGATTTCAACCGCTCTCCGCGTAAACCAAACGGCCGACATGAGGCGCGGAACTGTCGTTCACCGTCGATGATCGGATCCAGTGAGTTCCAAGAAAAACTTGTCAAAACTCAGTTCAACTGATCCGGATTCAGACCAACTTGGGCAAGGCTTTCTCCGGGGCCACAACGACACGGGCCAAGGTCCCGAGCGAGCCCCCCGGGGTCTGCACCCGATCCATGACCTTGACGTCTGTTCGCCATTCCCGAGGCGTGATGTCATATGTTTGATACCCCCGCTGATCGTTGAGCAAGGCGACATTGGGGCTGGCAGCCAAGAGAGCCTTGTGCCGTTCCAGCGGTTCGGCCGATCCGTCGCCGCCGGAGGTGATCGAGGTCGAGAGAAATTCGGTTGCCACTGCCGGACCGTCCGGTTCGTCGTCGCGTGCCGGAACCGTTCCGACCGCGTGAATATGCGCATCGCCCGTCGCGATTATAACGTTGGTGAGGTTGTGGCGGGAGATCGAGCGCACCAGTCGTTTGCGCGCGCCGGGGTAGCCGCTCCAACTGTCTGGACCGGCGCGCAGTCTGCGCAATCCATCCCCTGCGGCCTCGTAAAGCGGCATAACGAAGACCTGCTGGGCAATCAGATTCCAGGTGGCCTTGTTGCGCAATCCCTTATCGAGCCACGCGTCCTGTCCGGCGCCAAGCAGGGGCGCGTTTGCATCACCTGCACGACATATGGTCTCGCCCGGCTTTGTGCATGGCTGGTCGCCACGATAGCTACGTGTGTCGAGTATGTGCATGCGCAGCAACGATCCGAAATCCAGTTGGCGATGCATGACGATACCACTCGGCCCAGGTAGCTGGGCGCGGCGGACCGGCATATGTTCGTACCAAGCCTGCATGGCGGCGAAGCGGCGAAGCGCAAAAACTTCGGGCGGCACGCCATCCTGATCGAACCTGCCGGCCCAGTTGTTGTCTACCTCATGGTCGTCGAACGACATGACAAAGGCGGCGGCGGCATGTGCCGCCTGCAGGTGCCGGTCGCTCTTATACTGCGCGTAACGCCGCCGATAGTCGTCGAGGCTGTAGATTTCGTCACCGAAATGCGACCGATCGACGATACCGCCAGCCGCATCGCGCACCTGAAGGTGAGCCGCGCCGGGGTGGCCGGCCGTTTCGTAAATATAATCGCCATAATGGAAGACCGCATCCAGATCGGCTTCCTCGCCGAGATGGCCCCACGCCTCATACCATCCGTGCGGGTAAGCCTGGCACCCGGCGACGGCGAACCGCAAATGGTCGACCATATCGCCCGCTGCCGGCGCAGTCCGGGCGGTCCCCGTCGTGCTCGCCTCCGCGCCCTCGACGTGGAAGCGATACCAATAGGGCCGGTGCGGACGAAGGCCATCGACTTCGACATGCACCGCATGCGCGAGTTCGGGTCGCGCCACCGCCTCGCCCGAGCGGACGATTCGGGCGAAGCGCGCATCTTCCGACACCTCCCAGCGCACTGGAACCGCGACCATCGGCATACCGCCATGTTCGGCGAGCGGCTCGGGGGCAAGCCGCGTCCAGATCACAAAGCCGTCGGGCCAAGGGTCCCCCGAGGCGACTCCCAGCGAGAAGGGATAACGGCGGAATTTCGGCGTCGCGGCCGATACCGGCGCGAAGCCCGCGAATAGTGCCATGCCGCCTGCCGCGGCGAGAAGGCGGCGGCGATCGATGCGGGGCGACGTCATCTCTGCGATCTCCTGTCCGGTGGCTCAAAAGCGTGCGCGCACGCCGATGACGCCGCTGGTCCCCGCTTTGAGATAGACCGCGCTGTAGTCGCCGTAGGGCGTAGGCCCGCCGGTCACGGTCGAACCCTCTACGATGACATTGCGAGCGCTGTTGAGCAGGTTGCGGACCGAGAAAAACGCCTCGACCCCCTTGTGAACCGCGACGCTTCCCGAGAAGCTCATGTCCCAGAAATCATCGTAATAGGTCGGTGTCGTGCTGCGGTACTTGTCACCGGTCCAGGCCGTGTTGAGATAAAGCTTCACCGGCCCCTTGCGATACGACAGCGAGATGCTGCCCATCTTGTCCGCGACGCCGACGATCGGCACTTCGGGATAGTTCATGCTGAGGGAGCCGCGCACCGAAAGCCCGTCGAGCGGCGCGGGCAGATATTTCAGCGCATGACTGAACTCGAATTCCCAGCCGCGGATGCTGATCGCCTCGCCGCTCACCGTGGTGGTCGTACGGAAGGTGTAGCCCGAATATTCGGTGCCGGTGTAGCCGAACTCGTCGGCGGTCAGATCCTGGGTCTGGAAAAGCCCCTTCACCTTATTCTGATAGACGTTGATCGCGACGACGCCGACCGGCTCGAAATATTGCGCGAGACGCACAGAGATATTGTCCGAAACCTCCGGCCTCAGGCCCGGATTCGGGGCACGGACGACCTGATTGATATCGTCGATCGACCAGATTCCTGTGAGCGTACCCACCTCCGGGCGCCGGATCGTGCGACTGTAGCCGACCTGCAGATCGGTGCTGGGCGTGAAGGAGTATTTGAACGACGCGCTCGGAAAGAAATAATCATAGGTCCCTTTGCGCTCGGTCTTCGGGCGCGAGAAATACTGATATTCCAGCCCCGGGATGGTCGTGGCCATGCCGGTCGAGGACGAAATGGGATAGCCGGCAGCCGCGACTTCCTGCGCCGAGAGTGCGTCGACTTCCAACGCAGTGGTCGTGGTCTTTTCCCAGCGTAAGCCCGCACGCACCTTCAACTTTTCGGTCAGCTCGGCGGTGCCCATGGCGAACAGCGCGTTGGTTTCTTCGGCGAATTGACGATTGTTGCCGACATTGATCCCGTACCACTCGCTCGGTGTCGTCGCGGCGGTCGCTGTCCAATATTCGGGATGTTCGCGGTAGAGCGAAAGCAGCTTGTAGCCGCTGGGCATATAAAGATCCGAACTGCCGCTCAACGTCCGTATGGCGATCCCGCTGTCGGCGAACGATATCTGGTTGGCGCTCTGGATTTGTGCGAACAGGTCGGCGGTCGGAAGCCCTCCGACATAACGATAACGGTCCTTGTCGGTTTCGTCGCGGTACAGCCATTTGGCGCGCTGGTTCTTGAAGCCCGTCCTCAGCACGAGCGGCACGCCGCCAACGTCGGCATGATAGGTGAGATTGAGTGCGCCGCCGCGCTGGGTACGCTTCGCGTAGGGTCCATTGTTGAGCCGCAAGATCAACGCGGACGGCCCGGAAAAGCTCGCAGGGTCACTCCAGTCGCCGCCGCTCAGTTGCTGGATCTGCCACTTCTGACCGAACAGGTCGCCGGGCTCGCGCTGTGCGGAGAAATCGCCGCGGGCGGTGAGCGCGCTCAGCACATAGGCCGAATCCTTCTCGCCCTGCGGGTCATAGGTACTGATCGAATCCGAGTAGAAGAGGTTGCCGTCGATCGCCAGGCGGCCGGTTTCATAACTGAAACTCGGGATGATCGTCTTGCCCTTGCCCCTTTTATAATTGAGCTGGTTCTGGATCGACATACTGGCGGCGGTCGCCGTCTGTTGGGTCGTGATGTCGAATACGGGGTCGCCAATCACGCCGCGACCACGCGCGTTGGTCGTGAATTTATACGCGGTCGACGCCGCCCAGATATTGGCTTCATTGTAGACCGACGCGAGCGAAAGCACGAGCTCGTCGCTTGCCTTGAAATCGAGGTTGAGCGAGGCCGCCAAGCGCGAAATTTCGCGCGAATCCTGCTGTGTCTCGATCGTTGTGATCGCCAGTGGATCGGGGCTGATGGCGGTGGGTACGGTACTGCGGCCAAGCGTGGTCTGCTCGTTTTCGATATAGAGGTTGGACTTGCTGACGCCCGCGACCACGCCCAGGCGGCCGCCGAGCAGAACGTCGGAATATTCGATCTGCCAGTTGGGCAGGAAGCGCTTGCCGCCATATCCTCCCTCGCCGGGACCGGTGCGCTCACGCGAATCCCACAAGTCGGCGTGGGTGCTCGCGCTTGCCTGGACAGAGATCCGCCGGCCCTTGCGGTCGAAGGCGCGCTTTGTCTTGATGTTGATGGTGCCGGCGGGCGCGTTCGCATCGACGTCAGCGCTGATCGTTTTGGAGATCTCGATCGAGTCGATCGAGCTCAGCGACAATTGCTCGAAACTGAATGTGCGCGAGCCTTCGCTGCCGGTCATCGCGTCGACCCCGGCCAAGCTTACGCCGTTCAGTGTCACCGCCGTATATTCGGCGGGAAGGCCGCGCAACTTGACGTTGCGTACGGTTCCGTCGCCATCGCCGCCGGCATCCGTATCGACGCCCGGCATGAACTTGATGAATTCTCCAGGATTGCCGTCAGCGATGTCGCCATAGGATTCGGCGGACAGGCTGTTCTTGATGTCCATCGACTCGCGCTGGCTCATGATCGCGCGCGCGTCGCCCTCGCGCACGCCGATAACGACGATCTCATTCTCTACCGCAGCCAGTTCGTCGCCACGCGTCATCGCGAAATCCTGGCGCGTCACACCGCCCGCGGAAACCCGAACCGTGGCATTCTGATTGGCATAGCCGGTATAGCGCACGGTGATCGTCGCGGGACCCGCCGGAACATCGACCACCCGATATTTGCCGCCTTCGCCGGTCGTAATCGACTGCCGTTCGCCGTTCGCCGCGGCCACCTCGACAATAGCGGCGCGCAGATATTCGTTGGTGGCGGGATCTATGACCTGGCCGACCAGTTCCCCT
>CBJKNR010000097.1:0-10047 GCA_966417555.1 uncultured Sphingopyxis sp. | reverse complement strand
GGCGTTTTTCGGTATGGGGCCCGGCGCCTATACGCTCGTGCTGGCATGGCTCCCGTCCTTCTACACCCAATTGGGCTGGCCGGCGACCGCGGCGGGGGCGCTGCTCGGAGCGGTGACGCTGGCCGAAGTGGTGGCGGGGATAATCGTTTCCGTCCGCATCGATCGAATGCCCGATCGCCGGCCCGCATTGTTTCTCGCGCTCGGCGCATTGCTGGCAGGTCTCGCGGGCCTGTATCTGGTGCCACTCGCTGCGGCCTGGCCCGCCGCGATCCTGGCGGGCCTCGGCATCGGAGCGCTATTCCCGCTGTCGCTCATCGTCGCCATGGATCACGCGAGGGATGGCGTAGAGGCAGGTGCGATCGTCGGTTTCGTGCAGGGCGGAGGCTATTTGCTCGCGGCTGTGCTGCCGTTCGTCGCCGGGCTCATCCGTCAGGGCATGAGCGATCTTGCGCCGGCCTGGCTCCTGATGGCAGGGCTCTGCCTCCCGCTCGCCCTCCTGGGGGCCCGGTTCCGTCCCGGCGACAAGCTCTCCTCTGGCGCTTGAAAATGGAGGCTTTGCGGGACATGGCGCCGGATATTGGACAAGGATCGGCGAGAATGGCGATGACACGGATCGAACGATTTCGGGAGATGGTAGCGGAAAGCGGCGTTCTTGCCGATCCGCAGGTCGGTGAGGGTTTCGTTTACGGCAAGGCACGCCTGCCAGCCGCGGATGCCGACATCAATCTCAATATCGACCCCGAGATCGACGACGCGGACAATGAGGACGCTGCGCTCGTTGCGGCGACGCGGCTGTTCCTCTCGATCGATCCCACGACGTGGCGGGGAATCGTCGAGGCGATCGCCGCCGAGGTCGAAGAGGCTGTGGGCGGCGTCAGCGTGCTCGAGACGACCGACCTGCGCGACGATCTGCGCATCTGCTCGGCGGTGATATTCGCGGACTCTGTCCTCCTCTCCTTTGCGGCTCCGAGGCAGTTTCCGGGCTGCTGGATCCGAGCACAGCTCGGGGAAGGCATGGAGGTGGAAGATATAGCGGTCGACGCGAGCGACGATGTCGAGACGGTCGAGTTCAACTCGCTCGACGGTCTCCTCGATCAGCTGAGTTCGGACGAAAGCCGGTAAGGCTTCAAGGCTCTCTGGCGGGTGCCGATCAGAAGCCGCAGGCCGGTATCTGCTTCGCGTCGCGCTCGGCGATGAGAGTTCGCACATCCGCTTCGAGTTCGAAGCGCGCCGATCTGAAGTCGTCGTCGTGGATCGCGCCGCGGTCGTAGTCGCGTTGAAGACGGTCGCGATCTCTTGCCCGCTTTGCGAGTTCGCCGTCGATCCGGGATCGGCGCCGTTCACTCTCGGCGCGCAGTTTCTCGATTTCGGGCCGAGCCTTCTCCCGCCAGACGGGATCGGTGGCCCGGGCCATCTCGCCCTCGGAATCGGCGAAAATCTCGAAGCAGGCCTGGGTAGGTACCCCCGATGCTTCGGAAACGGACGGCGCGATCAGGGCCACGGCAAGGAGAAGGAGCATGATCGTTCGATAGCAAACGTCACTCACCGTTTCTACCAGGGCATAGGCGGCGCCAGGATGATTAGGCCGGGCGGCTTCGCCTTCATCTGACGGCGTGCGCTTGGGCGGAGGTCTCAAAGCGACCATCCTGCCCGTTTGGACAACAGATTCACAGCCTGCCCGGAAGCCAAATGGATTTCGTTTGCCGTTACCCGGCTGCGCCCGTCGCGAAGGCCAGAAACTCGCCCAAGCGGGTGCCGGCCAGAAAAATCGCCGCAGCGGCAGCCAAATGCAGCGCGGCGGAGCCGATGCGGGATTTTGCCAGACGCTCGATGATATCAAGGTTCATAGGTTCTCGATAACATAAAATGGCTCAATTTCCAGCTCTTGAGGGCCCGACAGGGTTCTGAGTGCGTTTCCGTTAGGGATAACCGGGACGTATTAGGCATGCCGCATTGGGTCCCATCAGCTTTCCATGCGTTAAACGTCCGCTTCTCCGGATTTGTATATGGAAGCGGCCGGTCTCGAAGCGGCCAGTGTTGGCATTGATAATCATTCGCATCTCGGCTAACGGCCCCGAAAGGGGAAATGAGAATGATTCGCAAGATTGCGCTGGGCCTTTCGGTCTCGGCTGCCGCCATCGCGCCGAACGCCTTTGCCGAGGAGGCGTCGGAGGCTGCCGCGGACGAGATCGTCGTTACCGGACGCGTCGCGAAACTCTACCGTGTGGAGGAAACGGCGAGCGGCAAGATGCCGACCGAGCCCCTGGCGTCGTCGCAGTCGATCACCGTTTTGACTGCTGACCTGATCGAGGATCAGGGCGCGCGTGATGCGCAGGATCTCTACCGCAACATCTCGGGCGTCAGCTTCTTCTCCTATGCGGGCGTTACCGCGCGCGGTTTCCGCCAGCAGGAGAATTTCTATGACGGTCTGCGCGGCGATCCCTACATCGGCTTTGCGGTGCCGCAGCTGTTCAATATCGAGCGCGTCGAATTCCTGAAGGGTCCGGCAGGCATGCTCTATGGGCAGACGGCCCCGGGCGGTCTCTTCAACTACGTGACCAAGAAGCCGTCGCAGACCTTCTCTGCATCGGCCAGGCTCGTTGCCGGGACCGAGGATCGTTATGGCGGGCAGGTCGAGGTGACCGGTCCCGTGAACGATGTCATCTCGCTGCGCGGCGGTGCGTTCTTCGAAGACCGCGACCTGCCGCGCAAGTTCGCGGCGAACCGGTCGCTGCTGCTCGATGCGGGCGCGACCTTCGATCTCGGATTTGCGAAGCTGACGACGCAGGCCTGGCGGATCGAGCAGGATCTTGCGGCGAACCGCCTGCGCGGGATCGCGGTCGATGCCGATGGACATTTCCTCGCCGACCGGCGCTGGAACCACAATGAGCCGAGCGACTTCCTCGATCTCCGATCGACCGCGCTTCAGGCCAGGCTCGAGTTCGAGCCGACCGAGAATCTGAAGATCGACGTCGCGGGCCGCCATATCGACGCGTCGGAGACGCAAAAATATCATGAGCCGATCACCTTGCTCGACCGTAATGCCGATGGTCGCTTCGATGCGATCGCCCGCCAGTATCGCGACCAGTATCGCGGGACCAAGAGCTGGTCGTTCGGCGGTAATGCCGTGTGGTCGGCGCAAATCTCGGATCGCGTCTCGACCCGCGTACTCGCAGGCTTCGATTACAGCACCGAGGATGCCGTCTCGACCGCGTCGCAGTTGACGGGCCGCGCGACGGCGGCGGCCGGGCTGCCGTGCCCCCTCGACTTTGCGAACCCGGTCTATCGCGCCTGCGATCCGGCCCGTTACAACATGCCGGCGGCGACGACGACCTATACGGACACGAAGCGCAACGGCTTCTACCTGTTGAACGAGCTGACGATCGGGCGGCTGATCGCGGTCGCGGGCATTCGCACCGACGGCTTCGAGGATGTCAGCATCGCGGCGAACGGCACGCGGACGCGCTTCAAGGACCGCGACGAAAGCTACCGTGTCGGCCTCGTCTGGCGCGTGCGCGACGACCTGTCCCTCTTCGGCCAATATGCGACCAGTTTCGAGCCGCAGTCCGCTTCGGCACAGGACCCGCGGGCCGGCGGGCCGTTCCCGCCGACGACAGGCGACATGTTTGAAGGCGGGGTCAAGACCGCGCTTCTTGGCGGGCGTATCCAGAGCGGGCTTTCGGTCTACCGGATCAAGCGGCAAAACCTGTTGCAGGCCGATCCGCTTGGCGACACGAACACGCCTGCGGATGGCATCAACAACAATATCGCCTTCGGGGAAGTGACGTCGAAGGGTGTCGACGTCGACATCGCAGCCGACATCACCGACAATTGGGTGCTGACGCTGACCTACGCCTATAACGACACGAAGGTCACCAAGTCGACGACCGCCGCCAACGGCGGGATCACCAATGTCGTTGCCGGCGGCCGCTTCGCCAACGCGCCGAAGAACAAGCTCGGCTTCTGGACGCGCTATCAGATCCCGAGCACCGGTATAGCCTTTGCCTTCGGCGGCGACTATGTCTCGAAGCGGATCAGCCTCTCGAACCAGCCGGTGAACCCCTATTTCGTGTTCGACGGTTCGGTGACCTGGACGCGAGGGCCTTGGGACGTGCGCCTTCGCGTCGACAATATCTTCGACAAGACCTATGCCGCCTCGGGCTTCAACGACCGCGGCGGGCATTTTCCGGGCGAGCCGCGATCGGCTTTCGTCGAAGTGGGGTATAAGTTCTGACCGCTACTGTTGCCGCTTCTCCCATACAGAAAAAGGCCAGCGGCCGCCGGCTGTGGTGGGCGGTTCACCAGTGGGTCGGACTGAAGCTCTCGCTTTTCCTCGCCTTCATCCTGTTCACGGGGACGCTGGCGGTGCTCAGCGCGGAGATCGACTGGCTGCTCCACCCGACGTTGCGGGTCGCGCCGTCCTCCGTCGAAGGGCCGCCGCGCTGGGACCTGATCGCCGGGAATAGCGCGCGCTATCCGGGCGTCGCGACGATCAACTATATCCACCGCCCGACCGCGAGCGCGTTTGCAGTGAGAGTGGCGTTTCAGCGCGCCGACGAAAGTCGCGGCTATCTCCACGTCCATCCGACGACGGGGAAAGTGCAGGGCGAGCAGAGCTTCGTTGATGCCCAGCGCGTGCTGCGCAATCTGCACCGCCATCTCAACCTTCCCACCAAATACGGCATCCCGATCGTCTGCTCGCTGGCAATCCTGTTGCTGATCAGCCTCGTCACCTCCTTCGTCGTCTACCGCAAATGGTGGCGCGGCTTCTTCAAGCCGATCCGGTGGCGCGACGTGCGCACCGCCTGGGGCGACTTCCATCGCCTCGCGGGCGTGTGGAGTCTGTGGTTCGTCGCCCTTATCGCGTTCACCGGCCTTTGGTATCTTGTCGAGCAACTCGGCGGCGATGCGCCCGACCTTCCCGAGCCGACGAGCGAGATTGCCGCCCTGCCATCGGGGGCGGCGGCTATGGGCGCCGCCGATCGCTTGGCGGCCAGCCTGGCGGCAGCGCGGCGCGCCGATCCCGCACTGGTCGTCGAGTCGGTGCAGTTTCCCGACGAGAAGTCGGGCGCCTTCATCTTCCAAGGGCAGCGCAGCGCTTGGCTGGTCCGCCCTCGTGCCAATGCGGTGTGGGTCGACGCCGCGTCGGCGCAGGTCGTCATGAAAAGCGAAGGAAGTAATCTCGGCGTTCATCAGCGCATTTCGGAGATGGCCGATCCGCTGCATTTTGGAACCTTCGCGGGCTATTGGACCCGTATCCCCTGGTTCCTCTTCGGACTGCTGATGACCGGCCTCGCCTTGTCGGGTGCAGCCATTTACTCGCACCGGATTGCGCATAGCGCGCGCATCGTGGTGGCTCGCAGGCCGATTATATCGGGAATCTGGCTGGGGATGGGCGGCTGGCGATGGCTCTCGGTAATTCTCGTCATAACGGGCGCGGTGATGATCGGCTGGATGCTCTACAAGGGTTGAATTACCCGAATGTTCGCTATCGCCAATCGGCGATCCGGAAGCTGCCGGTCTGAAATCGGCCATTCTCGGTCAACTTGTACAGGACGTGATAGGGAGCAACTTAGTCGGATCATCCGCCGCAGCCCCCGCAACCGCCGCATCCGCCCCCGCCGCCACCGCATCCCCCGCCGCCATCCGCGGAGCCGTTGCTGTCGCTGCGCATCTGATGGAAGTCCGTCAGGGTCGAGCCCGCGAGGACGACTGTGCCGAACAGCGCCACGGCGAGGGGAATTTCGTCCGGCATCGGCGCTCGGCGAAGGCGCTCGGCACGCGCCTGGGCCTCCTCGATCGCGGCTATGCCGCTTCGGGTGCGCCTTTCGGGCGTGAACCAGCGTATCAGCGCGAATATGGCGGTGAGGATCAGAAGCGCCGTCAGAAAGCCGGTCGGATGATCGAGCGCGTTGCCATAGCGCCAGCGCGATACGCCCAGCGCAATAAGGAGGAGATAGGGCAGCGTCTGGAAAAGACGGATGATGGCCACGCGTGGCCGCCGCATGAGAAGCTCGCTGGCAACCAGGCCTTTGCGGAGGTTCTCGGCGGAGGCGCGAAGAGCATGAGCGATCGCGCTCCAGTCCGTCGGCGAAGGGAGCGCAAGGACGGCCGCTTCCGCCGGACCATTCGGACCGCGCGCATGCCGGATCGCGACCTTCCTGTCCGGCGTTATCGCGATCGCTTTCGCGGAAATGAGCCGGGTCGCGACAAGTTCGGCATATCGCTCGCGCCCGCCCGCGAGATAGGCGGCCTGCTCGTTCCGAAGGGCAGAGGTTTCCCGGCCGCGGGCGCGAAGATGATGCGGGATGGCAAAGCCGAGATAGATGACGACCGCCAACAGGACAGCATAGAGCGTGAGAAACTCGCCGCCGCTCCAGTTCGCGTGGTTGAACATTGTCACAAGAGGAAACTCCCGATCCAGAGGCCGAGACCGGCTATAAGACAGGCTGCGATGACGAATGCCGCGCGGAGCGCAGTGCGCAGGATCACGATCCCGTCCCGCGGATGCACACGCCGTGCGCGCGGGTCATCGATCAGGCGTCGCGCCGCATCGGGCCAGATGTCACAGGGGGGAGGCATGCCGAAAGCCTGCTCGTACCGGTGCAGCGTCCGGGCATATTGCCGGAAAAAGCGCGAGCGCTCTTCGCCGCCGCCCGCGGTCGGGCCATGGTGCAACGGGGCGCCGAGCACTTCGGGGCAATATCGTTGCCAATAATCACGCGTGTAGGTGAGATGAAAATGCCAGGCCTGATCGACCGCATCCGACGGTGTTAACTCGTCCTCGCTGGTCGCGGCAAGGAAGCAGAAACGACGATATTCCTCGAACACCCGCTCGGCATGGGCCTCGGGCCAGCCATTTTCGCGCGCGAGCCGGGCCGTGAACGTCAGATCCGCTTTTTCGGGCCCGACCGCGTAGGACGATAGCGCGTGCCATACCGGATGGTCCGGGCTGATCGAACGGACATGATCAGGCGCTGGCATCAGAGCTGAAAGATAACATGGGCTTGCACGCGCACAAAGCGGATTTGGAAGGGCGACGCGAGCGGTCCCGGTTACTCGCGCCCTCCGGCCGCGGCCGCGCATGGCGGGGGTCGCGGCATCGATCGATCCATATTTCGTCCCCGATGGCGCTGGAGCTTGGTGATGCGCAGACCGGGAAGACCGGCGCGATCGAGCGAGCGCCGCCAAAGCCGAAATTTTCCTGTCGCACCCCGGAATATTTACGCTTGATTAATCTTTTGAGCGCCTACTTCATTTTAAATACATAAGAATAGATGGAGAAATGTTACTTAGCTAAGTAATTATCCTTGGGAGATTGAAGATGGCGCAAGGTAAACTTGTAGACTATGTACTGATCGACAAAGCTTCTGCTCGTCAGGCGCCTTCTTCCGGCAATAGGGTGGGACTTAAGTCACCCACGATCGTAAAAGTATTCACTCGGCGCGACGATGTGAAGGACGTGACGCGCGAAGGTGACGACGTCATTGTCCGGTTCGACAATGGCGAAGTCCTCACTATCGAGAATTTCTTTCCGAATGACGGCGGCATTCCCAGCGATCTCGTTTTCGAGGATCGCGAAAGCGGCGCGCTCTGGCACTGGACCGCCGACGCATCGAGCGTTGACGGTCTGGTGCCGCTGCGATCGATTGAACCGCTGCTGATCGCCGAGGAGGGCGGAGCGATCACCCCGATCCTGCTCGGCCTCGGCGCCCTTGCAGGACTCGGAGCCGTGGCGGCCGGCGGCGGAAGCGGGGGCGGCGATGGTCCCGACAACGGCGGCGCGGTCAACAGGGCGCCGGAAGCGGTCGACGATACGGCCACGGTGACCGAGGATACGCCGTTCAGCTCGGCGGTCCGACTCACCGCAAACGATACCGACGCCGACGGCGACGCACTGACAGCCGTCGCCGGAACCTTCGCGACGGCGCGCGGCGGCAGCGTCACGATCAACGCCGACGGCAGCTATGTCTATACGCCCGCCGCCAATTTCAGCGGCACCGACAGCTTCACCTATACGGTGACCGACGGCAAGGGGGCGACCGATACGGGGACGGTGACGCTCACCGTCACGGCGGTGAACGATGCCCCGGCAGCGGGACCCGACACGGCCTCGACATCGGAAGACACGCCGGTCACGATCAATGTGCTTGCGAACGACAGCGATGTCGAAGGCGCTGCGCTGACGGTCACCGGGGCGAACGCGTCGAACGGCACCGTGATCATCGATCCGGCGACGGGCGCATTGACCTACACGCCGAACGCCAACTTCAACGGCAGCGATACGATCAGCTATACGGTGAGCGATGGCAGTGGCGGGACGAGCACGGGGACCGTCACGATCATGGTGGCAGCGGTGAGCGACGCGCCTGCGGCAATCGACGACGCGGTGACGGCGACCGAGGATACGCCCTTTACTTCCACGGTCAGCCTGATCGCAAACGATGTCGATCCCGATGGCGATCCGCTGACGGCCGTCGCGGGAACCTTCGCCACCGCGCAGGGCGGCAGCGTCACGATCAGTACCGATGGCAGCTATGTCTACACGCCAGCTGCCAACTTCAACGGCACCGACAGTTTCAGCTACACGGTGACCGACGGAACGGTCAGCGACACGGGCACGGTGACGCTGACCGTGACGGCGGTGAACGACGCGCCGGCCGCGGGCGACGACACGGCAACGACGACCGAAGATACGCCGGTCGTAATCGATGTGCTGGCGAACGACAGCGACATCGAAGGCGGTCCGCTAATCGTCCGTGTTGCGTCGGCGACGAATGGCGCGGTGACGATCGATCCGGTGACCGGCGCGCTGACCTACACGCCCGATGCCGACTTCAATGGCAGCGACACGATCACTTATACCGTCAGCGATGGCGATGGCGGGGAGAGCACCGGAACCGTAGCGGTCACCGTCTCGGCATCGAGCGACGCCCCGAGGGCGGTCGACGATGTTGTGACCGTGGCCGAGGACACGCCCTTTACTTCGACGGTCAGCCTGATCGCGAACGACGTCGATCCCGATGGCGATCCGCTGACGGCCGTCGCAGGAACTTTCGCCACCGCGCAGGGAGGGAGCGTCACGATCAGCGCCGACGGCAGCTACGTCTATACGCCGGCGGCCAATTTCAACGGCACCGACAGCTTCGGCTATGTCGTAACCGACGGCACGTCGACCGATACGGCCACGGTGACGCTCACGGTGGCCGCGGTCAACGATGCCCCGGTCGCGGGAGCCGACACCGCGACCACGGCGGAAGATACGCCGGTGGTGATCGACGTATTGGCGAACGACAGCGACGTCGAAGGCGGTCCGCTGACGGTGACGGGCGCGACCGCGGCGAACGGCACCGTGACGGTCGATCCGGCGACCGGCGCGCTGACCTACACGCCCAACGCCAATTTCAACGGCAACGATACGATCAACTACACAGTGAGCGACGGCAACGGCGGCACCAGCACCGGCACGGTAACGGTTGTTGTCGCGCCGGTAGGTGACGTGCCCGTTGCGGCAGACGATGTCGTTTCGGCGACCGAAGACACGCCGTTCAGTTCGGTTGTCAGCCTGATCGCGAATGACACGGACGCCGACGGCGACGCGCTGTCGGCGGTGGCCGGGACCTTCGCCACTGCGCAGGGCGGCAGCGTGACGATCAGTGCCGACGGCAGCTATGTCTACACGCCGGCGGCAAATTTCAGCGGCACCGACAGCTTCAACTATACGGTGACCGACGGCACGCTGACCGACACGGGGACGGTCACACTGACCGTCGCGGCGGTGAATGATGCCCCGCTGGCCGGAGCGGATACGGCCACCACCCTGACGGATACACCGGTGGTGATCGACGTGCTGGCGAACGACAGCGATGCCGAAGGCGATCCGCTGACGGTGACGGGCGCGAGCGCGGCGAACGGCACGGTGACGGTCGATCCGGTGACCGGCGCGTTGACCTATACGCCGAATGCGAACTTCAACGGCAGCGACACGATCAGCTACACGGTAAGTGACGGAAACGGCGGGGTCAGCACCGGCACGGTGACGGTCGT
>CBJKNR010000096.1:0-10078 GCA_966417555.1 uncultured Sphingopyxis sp. | reverse complement strand
ACAGCACCCCGCCCGCCAGCGGCGAGTAGGGGATCAGGCTGACGCCTTCCTGCCGGCATACCTGCGCCAGTTCGTCCTCGAAGCGGCGGTTGTTGAGGCTGAAATTATTCTGGATCGTGTGATAGCGCGCGCCGCCGAGTTTCTCCGACGCGGCGAGCGACTTCATCAGCCCCCAGCTCGTCTCGTTCGAGCAGCCGAGGATGCGGACCTTGCCGGCGCGGACGAGTTCGCCCAGCGCATCCATCATCTCGTCATAGGGCGCGTCATGGTCGGGCCAGTGCGTCTGGTAGAGATCGACATAGTCGGTCTGGAGCCGCGTCAGGCTGTCGTCGATCGCCTGGAAGATGTTCTTGCGGTCGAGCGCAGTCATGCCGTTCCGGCACGGCGATTTGAACCACACATGGCTCGGTCCCGAAACCTTGGTCGCCATGATGATCGCGTCGCGCGGCTTGGTCCTCATCCAGCGCCCGACGATTTCCTCGGTGCGGCCGACCCATTTGACGTCGGGCGGCACCGGATAGCCCTCCGCGGTGTCGAAAAAATTGATCCCCGCGTCGAAACAGCGGTCGAGGACGCGGAACGCCGTTGCCTCGTCGGCCTGGCTGCCGAAGGTCATCGTCCCCATGCAGATGTCGGACACATGGATGGCGCTCTTGCCGAGGCGGCGACTTTGCATGGCGTTGTTCTCCGGTCAGGAAGGGGAGCGCCGTGCATAGGTTGCGGGATGCAACCTTGCAATCAGATCAGCAGGGCGAGCGATCCCACGAGCAGCGCCGCCATCGTCCAGTTGAACGCCTTGAGCCGTGTCGGGCTCGACAGCCAGCCGCGCAGCGACACGCCCATCACGGCCCACAGGCTGGTCGAGGGCAGGTTGATGATGCCGAAGATCACCGCAACGAGCAGCACCGCGCCGAGATTGCGGTCGGGCGCATAGAGCGCGATGGCGGTGAGCGCCATCGACCACGCTTTGGGGTTGACCCACTGGAACAGCACCGCCTGGAAAAAGCTCATCGGCTTACCGCGCGCGCTGCCCGTCGTGTCGGGCGCCGCGGCGTTGGCGATTTTCCAGGCGAGCCAGAGCAGGTAAGCTACGCTCACTACCTTGAGTATGATGTTCAGCACCGGAAACAGGTCGAACAGCCCCATCAGCCCCACGCCGACAAGGATGATCATCAGCGTGAAACCGATCCCGACGCCGAGTGCGTGCGGCACGGTACGGCGGAGGCCGAAATTGGCGCCCGAGGCCATCAGCATCATATTGTTCGGCCCCGGCGTGATCGACGAGACGAGCGCGAAGGCGGAGAGCGCGGCGAGGGTGGTCTGTTCCATGCCGCGCAACATAATGCGTTTCGATGCGCGGTGGATTGCAAAGATGGATCGCAATCGCCTATAATTTGCAATCTATGATCAGAATTGATGCCATTGGCCGCAG
This sequence comes from uncultured Sphingopyxis sp., assembly GCA_966417555.1. Classification (GTDB taxonomy): domain Bacteria; phylum Pseudomonadota; class Alphaproteobacteria; order Sphingomonadales; family Sphingomonadaceae; genus Sphingopyxis. The sequence goes on along the minus strand of CBJKNR010000096.1, from coordinate 8,646 downwards.
GATATTGCAAGAATTGTCGCGTGATGGGCGAATCTCGAACCTCGAGCTCGCCGATCGCGTCGGACTGTCCCCGTCGGCCTGCCTGCGCCGGGTGCAGGAACTCGAACGCAGCGGGGTGATCAAGGGCTATCGCGCGGTGATCGACCCCGTGAAGCTCGGGCTGACTTTCCTCGCCTACGTGACCGTCGGCCTGTCGTCGCACACCAAGAAGTCGCAGGCGGGTTTCGAGGCGGCGATGGCCGAGGCGCCCGAAGTGCGCGAATGCCACAATATCACCGGCACGATCGAATATCTGCTGCGCGTCGAGACCGAGGATCTTGCCTCATACAAGCATTTTCACACCGAAGTGCTCGGTGTGCTGCCGCAGGTGCATTCGATCACCACCTATGTGCTGATGGATTCGCCGAAGGACGAGCGGGCATAGTTTTTCTTCGCTCGGCCAGCGAAGGGGTGCGGTTGAACCACGGGCGCGACGACCGCATATCGGTTTCATGACGAAACTCTCTTTCCTCGACCTCGTGCCCGTCACCGACACCGGGACGGTCGCCCAGTCGCTCGCCAACGCTGCCGATCTCGCGCGCCACGCCGAGGCGCTCGGCTATGAACGCTATTGGGTCGCCGAGCATCATGGCATGGCTGGGATTGCGAGTGCCGCGACCTCGGTCGTGCTCGCGCATATCGGACAGGCGACATCGAGCATTCGCATCGGCGCGGGCGGCATCATGCTGCCGAACCATGCGCCGATGGTGATCGCCGAGCAGTTCGGCACGCTCGAAGCCCTGTTCCCGGGGCGCGTCGACCTGGGCCTTGGCCGCGCGCCGGGCTCGGACGGCGTGGTCGCGCGCGCGCTCCGCCGTAACCTTGCGAGCGACGAGCGCCAGTTTCCGCAGGATGTCGTCGAGCTTCAGGCGTTCCTTGCCGGCGACGACCGGCTCGGCATCCGCGCGGTGCCGGGTGAGGGAACGAACGTTCCGCTCTGGATCCTGGGATCGAGCCTGTTCGGTGCGCAGCTCGCGGCGATGCTCGGGCTGCCCTATGCTTTCGCCAGCCATTTCGCGCCCGACGCGCTCGACGAAGCGCTCGACATCTATCGCCGCCAGTTCAAGCCTTCGGCGCAGCTTGCCGAACCTTATGCCGCGGCGGCATTCAACGCCTTCGCCGCTGACACGCGCGAGGAGGCCGAGCTGCTCGCCTCGTCGCAGCAACAGGCTTTTGTCGCGCTGCGTACGGGGAACCCCGGCAAGATGAAGCCGCCGCTTGCGGGTTACAAGGAGAGCCTCCCGCCGAACGCGCGCGCGATCCTCGACCATGTGCTGCAATGCTCGGCGGTCGGTACCGCCGACGACATCGCCGCCGGACTCAAGGCGTTTCAGGCGCGTACGCGCGTCGACGAGATCATCGTCGCATCGTCGATGTACGATCATGACGCGCGCAAGCGCTCGCTCGCGCTGACGCTGGAGGCGGCCGGCGCGATTGCCTAACGGACCGCCAGATTCTCGTCGCTCTGCCGGCTGTCCTGCGCGTCGCGCCTGATAAAGCTGATCTTGCCTTGCGGCTCCAATATTGCCCAGGCCACTTGCTGGATATGCGCGATGCCGGCGAGGCGCATTTCCGATTCGATTTCGGCGCGCGTCAGCCGGTCGCGGCGCAGATTCTCCTCGCACAACCGGCCATCGCGAATGACGATCTTGGGCCGGCCCTCCAGCGGATCCTTGAGCCGAGGGAACAAATAGCTGATCCAGCTTAGTACGACAGCCCAGAAGGCGAAGGTGCAGATCGCGAGCGTCGCGCCGGTCACGCTGAAATCATTGTGCGTGACGCCTTGCTGGATCAGGTCGCCCATCACCACCAGCACGACGAGTTCGAACGGGGTGAGCTGACCCACCTCGCGTTTGCCGAGCAGCCGTAGCAAGGCATAGAGCACCACGAACATCACGGTGGCGCGCAGGACGATATCCATCAGGGGAAGACCTTGACCGAAAGCGGCAGGCGTCCGATGCGCCGGTCGCCGTCATAGAGAAGGATGGCTCCGGAGTTTCCGGCGAATAGCGGCGGGTTGACCTGTCCGTCGATCTTGACGTGCAGCGCTCCGCCGGATTTCAGCGGCCCATAGGAGAGGCGCAGCATCCCCTTTTCGAACGTCTCGTCGGCGGGGGAGGGCAAAGTGGTGTTGATCGTCATGTCGCGCCACAGGTCGGGCGTCACCGCGATGGTCGCATCGCCGAGGTCGACGTTGGCGCGGACATCGATCCGCGTTTCGAAAAATTCGCCGTTGCGCAAGGTTCGGGGTGTATCGACGATCAGCGTAGCCGCGCCGAAATCCCGGGCGACCGGTGTCGAGCGACCGCCGCCCGCCACATCGAAAAGGGCGAGCGCCAGCAGGGAGCCCAGGAGGACGATCGACAGGGGGCTGGCGTGGCGCGCGAACAGGCGCCCGCCGCGAAGATTGCGCTCGTTCAGGCCGTCGGGAAATTGGTCGGTTTCTTCCATGAAGTGCAATCCTCCCGGTCAGCGCTTTTAACGAAACCGGGCCGATTAGGTTGCCTTGCGCGGTTCGCCGGTGATGCCGGGCACGGGGCAATCGCTGCCATTGATTTGTCGCATCGCGGGCCCTATTGCGCGCCATTCCTGTCGCTACCCTCTTTGGAAAGGTGCCTGCCATGTCGATCACGCCGCTGATGCCCGTTTACCCCCGGTGCGGTGTGCGTCCGGTGCGCGGCGAAGGGGCCTATCTGATCGGCGAGCGAGGCGAACGCTATCTCGATTTCGCGAGCGGCATCGCGGTCAATCTGCTCGGCCACGGCCACCCGCACCTGACGAAGGCGATCCAGGAGCAGGCCGCGACGCTGATGCACGTGTCGAACCTCTATGGCAGCCCGCAGGGTGAAGCCTATGCTGCGCGCCTCGTCGACAACACCTTCGCCGATACCGTGTTCCTGACCAACTCGGGCGCCGAGGCGGTCGAATGCGCGATCAAGACCGCGCGCGCCTATCATTCGAGCGGCGGCAATCCCGAAAAGCATAATCTGATCACCTTCAATAACGCCTTCCACGGCCGCACGCTCGGGACGATCTCGGCGACCAATCAGGAAAAGCTGCGCAAGGGTTTCGATCCGCTGCTGCCGGGCTTCGCCTATGCGCCCTTCGACGACATCAACGCCGCGCTCGATCTGGTCGATGACAATACGGCGGGCTTCCTTGTCGAGCCAATCCAGGGCGAGGGCGGCATCCGCCCGGCATCGCAGCCCTTCCTGCAGGCGCTGCGCGATATTTGCGACAAGCGCAACCTGATGCTGATCTTTGACGAGGTGCAGTGCGGCGTCGCGCGAACGGGGCATCTTTATGCCTATGAGCATTATGGCGTGACCCCGGATATCATGGCGAGCGCCAAGGGCATCGGCGGCGGCTTCCCGATGGGCGCGTGCCTCGCGACCGAAAAGGCGGCGCGCGGCATGGTGATCGGCACGCATGGTTCGACCTATGGCGGCAATCCGCTCGCCTGCGCCGCGGGGCAGGCGGTGCTCGACGTCGTGCTCGAAGAGGGCTTCCTCGCGTCGGTCAAGGCGACCGGCGAACGGCTGCGCGGCGCGCTCGAACAGCTGATCCCGAACCACGACCAGCTGTTCGACAGCGTCCGCGGCGTCGGGCTGATGCTCGGGCTCAAGCTCAATTCGGACAGCCGCGCCTTCGTCGCGCACCTGCGCGACAATCACGGGCTGCTGACCGTTGCCGCCGGTGAGAATGTCGTCCGCGTGCTGCCGCCGCTCAACATCGACGACAGCCATATCACCGAGTTCATCGAGAAACTGTCAGCGGGCGCGGCGAGCTATACGCCGCCCGAGTCCTGATGTTTTTCCGTTCCTGCAGAACGGAGGGCCTGATGCGGCACTTTCTGAACCTGTCCGACGCGGGCGGGGATGCGGTCGCCGCGATGCTTGCCGACGCGATCGATCGCAAGGCCGCGCGTGCCGGCTGGCCGAAAGCCCGGCCCGACGCCGACAGGCCGCTGGCCGACCATGTGCTCGCGATGGTGTTCGAGAAGAATTCGACGCGTACGCGCGCGTCGTTCGACATCGCGATCCGCCAGCTCGGCGGCGTGCCGATGATCCTCGATGCCGGTACGACGCAGCTCGGCCGCGGCGAGACAATCGCCGACACCGCGCGCGTGCTGTCGCGCTATGCCGATGCGATCATGATCCGCACCGACGACCATGCGAAGATCGAGGAACTCGCCGAATATGCGAGCGTCCCGGTGATCAACGGGCTCACCGACCTCTCGCATCCGTGTCAGATCGTCGCCGATCTGCTCACCGTCGTCGAGAGCGGCAAGGCGCTGCCCGGGCTCGAGCTCGCCTGGCTTGGCGACGGCAACAATGTCCTCGCCTCGTTGATCGAGGCGGCAGGGTTGTTCGGCTTCCACGTCCGCGCGGGCGTGCCGCAGGGCTATGAGCCCGACGCGCGCTTCGTCGAGGCGGCACGCGCCAAGGGGGCGCGTATCGACGTTGTGCGCGATGCGCGCGAAGCCGTCGCAGGCGCCGACCTTGTCGTCACCGATACATGGGTGTCGATGGGACAGGACCATGCGCACAACAAGGTCGCGGCGATGGCGCCCTATCAGGTCGACGAGCGGCTGATGACGGGCGCCAGGAGCGACGCGATCTTCCTCCATTGCCTGCCCGCCCACCGCGGCGAGGAGGTCGTCGATGCCGTGATCGACGGGCCGCAGTCGCGTGTTTGGGACGAGGCCGAAAACCGCGTCCATGCGCAGAAATCGATCCTGCTGTGGGCGCTCGGAAAACTGTGAGTTCGACGACGTGAGTGAAACAATCGAAACCTGGTTCGACCAGCCCTTGCTGTTCACCATCGCCGAGCGCCATGTGCGCGGGCGGCTGGTGCGGCTCGGGCCGACGCTCCGGACGATCATCGGCGCGCATAACTATCCGCCGGTCGCCGAAAAGCTGCTGGCCGAGGCGCTGGTGCTCACCGTGCTGCTCGGCTCGACGCTGAAGGACGAGAACGGCCAGATGACGCTGCAGGCGCAGACCGGCGGCGGCCCCGTCGAACTGCTCGTCTGCGACTATCGCGGCGGCGAATTGCGCGGTTACCTCAAATTCGATGCCGAGCGGCTGGCCGAGGTCGGCGCCGATCCGACCCTGTTCGCGCTTTTCGGCGAGGGCTTCCTCGCGATCACTTTCGATCAGGCGACGACCGGCGAGCGCTATCAGGGGATCGTCCCGCTCGAAGGCGCGTCGATCGGCGAGGCGGCCGAGCATTATTTCGAGCAGTCGGAACAAATCCCTAGCCTGATCAAGCTCGCCGCACGCCACGACCCCGAGGCGGGCTGCCTCGCCGGCGGGCTGCTGCTGCAGCATCTTCCCGAGGGCGAGGTCGGCCGCGACCGGCTGCACGTCCGGCACGACAATCCCGAATGGGAACATGCCAAGACGATCGCCTTGACGCTGAAGGACGAGGAGCTGACCGATCCCGCGACCTCGCTTGAAACGCTTGCCTGGCGGCTGTTCCATGAGGATGAGGTGCGCGTCGATCCGGGTATCACGGTGTCGCGCGGGTGCCGGTGCAGCACGGGCTATTTCGCCGGAGTGCTTGCGCAATTTCCCGAGGCCGAGCGCGCCGAAATGGCCGACGATAGCGGCAATATCGTAGTCGATTGCGCCTTTTGTTCGCGCTTCTTTCCGATCCCGCTCGACGAAATCGCGGGTCACGACCGCGGCGACTAGGGACGTGATCTACCTCGTACCGACGATGAGGCGAGCAATTCGAGCGCCAAGCGGTTGAAATCGCAGCCCCGGATTGCTAGCTAAACAGGAACAGGGTCGCATATTCGCTCGTTCGCGGGCGACCGTTGGACAGGTGGAATGGCGATCTTCTCTCCCATATTGCGAATTTCTCTCGTTGCACTCGGCTGCGCCGCGGCCAGTGCGGTTCCCGCGCAGGCGCCGTCGCTGGCGATGCTCGACCGGCTCGAAAAGGGCGGCTGGCAGCTGCGCGAACGCGGCAAGGATGCAGTGCTCCAGACGGTCTGCCTCGGCGATGCGCGGCGGATGATCCAGATTCACCACCCGCGCGCGACCTGTTCGCGCTACGTCATCGAGGATACGCCGAATTCGGTGACGGTCCATTATACCTGCCCGGGCGCGGGCCACGGCCGCACGACCATCCGCAGCGAGACGAACCGCCTCGTCCAGATCGACACGCAGGGCATCGCCGAGGGCAAGCCCTTCTCGCAGGCAATCGAGGCGCGCCGCACCGGCGGCTGCTGAGCGAGGGCGAGCTGGACCCTATTTCCTCGTCATCCCGGCGAAGGCCGGGAGGACGATTCAAGTGGCTTCGAATGATATATTAACCATTCCACTTTAGGACCGTGGGCATGGCATATCGATGTGTGCCATTCTCCCTAACGGCTGTCATGCCGAACTGGGCCGTGCGGCGACCGCCTCGCGGCCCGTTTCTTTGATGCAGCGCAGCCCTTGCACCCCTGCCAGCACGGGCCTATCTGGCGCCGATGCAGCAAGTTTCCGGAAAAACGGTGATCGTCCTCCTGTCGGGCGGGCTCGACTCGATGGTCTGCGCGGGGCTCGCGCGCGAGGCCGGGGCGCGCATCGTCGCGCTCACGGTAGACTATAACCAGCGCCACCGCGTCGAACTCGAATCGGCCGCGCGCATCGCCGACCATGTCGGTGCGGCCGAGCATATCGTCCTGCCGCTCGACCTTCGCCGCTTCGGCGGGTCGGCGCTGACCGCCGATATTGACGTACCGAAGGATGGGGTCGGCGACGATGTGCCGATCACCTATGTGCCTGCGCGCAACCTCATCTTCCTGTCGCTGACGCTCGGGCTTGCGGAGGCACGGGCGGCGCAGGACATCGTGATCGGCGTGAACGCGCTCGACTATTCGGGTTATCCCGACTGCCGCCCCGAATTCATCCAGGGCTTCGAGAAGCTCGCCGCGCTCGCGACGCGCGACGGTGACAAGGGCATCGAGTTTCGCATCCGCGCGCCGCTGCAGCATATGACCAAGGCCGACATCGCCGCCGAAGCCGCGCGGCTCGGCATGGATGCGGGCATGAGCTGGTCGTGCTACGATCCGACGCCCGAGGGGCTGCACTGCGGTTCGTGCGACAGCTGCCGGTTGCGCAGCAAGGGCTTCGCCGACGCGGGCCTCGTTGACCCGACGCGCTACGCCTGAGCCCATGAGCTACGCGGTCAAAGAGATTTTCCTCACCCTGCAGGGCGAAGGGGCGCAGGCAGGCCGCCGCGCGGTCTTCTGCCGCTTCGCCGGCTGTAATCTCTGGACGGGGCGCGAGAAGGATCGCAGCAAGGCAGTCTGCCAGTTCTGCGACACCGATTTCGTCGGCACCAACGGGACATTGGGCGGCAAATACAAGTCCGCCGCGGCGCTCGCCGATGTCATCGCCGAAAGCTGGGGGGACGGCCGCGACGACCGCTATGTCGTGCTCACCGGCGGCGAGCCGATGTTGCAGGTCGATATGGCGCTGATCGACGCGCTGCACGGCCGCGGTTTCACGATCGCGATCGAAAGCAACGGCACTTTGGCGATCCCGCGCAGCATCGACTGGATCTGCGTCAGTCCGAAGGCCGGGAGCGAGCTGGTGCAGACGAGCGGCGACGAACTGAAGCTCGTCTGGCCGCAGCCGGGCAGCGACGTCGGGCGACTCGCGGCGCTCGATTTCAAACATTTACTGGTGCAGCCGCTCGACGATCCGAACGCGAGCGCCAATGTGCAGGCCTGCATTGATCTGGTGATGGAGGACCCGCGCTGGCGCCTGTCGCTCCAAACGCACAAGCATCTGGGGCTGCGTTAGAGTACGGATCTCTTTACTTGAATTCCCATGTCCCCGCGAAGGCGGGGACCCATCTCCTGCCGGCTCAAACTTGCACGGACCGGAGATGGGCTCCCGCCTTCGCGGGAGCACACAGCTTTTGCAGGTCGATCAAGGTTCAGGCGCTATTTGCTCTTCTTGGCCGCAGCGTCGTCGGTCATCGCCTTTTTCGCGACCGGCATGCCGACCGCTTCGGGATCATCCTCGGCATCGCTTTCGCTCGCGGCTCCGTCGTCCTCGCCGTTCTCTTCGCTCTTCGCCGCATCCTTCTTTGTGCCGTCGTCGGGAATGCTGTTATCGACCGCAGTACCGTCGCTTGCCGCATCGTCGAGGATGATCATCGAATCGCTGATCGATCCGGGCTGGACTTCGACCGCGTCGAGCTTGGTCGTCGATTTGCCGCCGGTGTCGCCGCCGCCACAGGCGGCGAGGGCGAGCAGGGCGAGCGATGCAATAAATATGCGGGTCATGTCGCGGTCCTAATCCTTCGGCCCGAGCTTGTCGAGAAAGGCGGGAAGCGTCTGCACCAGCGCGGCATCGACATCGGCGAAACCGGCCGCCTTGCCGAGCGCGGCGAGGCTCGTGACGGGAAATTCGGCGATTCCGCATGGCACGATGCCGCCGAAATGTGCGAGGTCGGGCGCGACGTTGAGCGAAAAGCCGTGCATCGTCACCCAGCGTTTCACGCGCACGCCGATCGCGCCGATCTTCGCCTCGCGTCCGTCGGCGTCGTCGGTCCAGATGCCGATGCGCCCCTCGGCGCGGCGCGCGTCGACGCCGAGCA
>CBJKNR010000095.1:0-10112 GCA_966417555.1 uncultured Sphingopyxis sp. | reverse complement strand
GCCCGACGATCCGCTCGGTGACGCGGCGGTCGCCGCGCTGCGCGGGCACGGCGTCGATTGTTCGGCCGTCGCGCGGCGGCCCGGACGGATGGGGGTTTATTATGCCGTGAGCGGCGCGGGTTTGCGCGCCACCAATATTATCTATGATCGCGCCCATTCCGCTTTCGCAGACGCCCCCGCGGCGGACTGGGACTGGGACCGGCTCCTCGCCGGCGCCAGCCGCCTGCACCTGTCGGGGATCACTCCGGCGCTGGGTCCCGGCGGAACGGCAGCGGCCTTCGCCGCCGCCGACGCCGCGACGCGGCTCGATATTCCTGTCTCGTTCGACGGCAATTATCGTGCGCGCCTGTGGGAAAGCTGGGACGGCGATGCCAGGGCGATCCTGTCGCGGCTGGTCGGCCTGGCGGATATCCTGTTCGGCAATCACCGCGACATCGCGCTCCTGCTCGGCCGCGATTTCGGCGAGGACGGACCGGCGCGACGACAGACTGCCGCGGACGCGGCATTCGATGCCTTTCCCGGGCTGGCGCTGATCGCCTCGACCGCGCGCCATGTCGAGGATGTGGACCATCATCGCCTCGCCGCGCGGATCGATACGCGCGACGACTTTGCCCAGACCGGGGAGATCAGGATTGCCGGTATCGTCGACCGTATCGGGACTGGCGACGCATTCGCTGCAGGCGTGTTCGATGCGCTGCTGCGCGATCAATCCATCGCTGTTGCGGCGCAGACCGGGCTGGCCCTCGCGGCGCTGAAGCATTCGCTTCCCGGCGATGCGAGCCTGTTCGGGCGATCCGATATCGAAGCCTTCCTAGGCGAGGGTTTCGATGTCAGGCGATAGGGATATGCCAAGGGCATAGCCCCCAATTACTGGGCGTAGCGGCTCCGTTCGTCGGCGACCCGCTTTCGCGCCAGTTCGACCTCGTGCACTTCGGTTGCCTCGAGCAGCGCTTCGAGCACGCGTCCCAGATGCTTTTGCATCGCCGCACGCGCCGCCGCCGGGTCGCGCGATTCCAGCGCGAGGACAATATCCTCATGTTCGGCGACGCTCGGGGTCACACCCGCGACATGCGCCTTGCTGCTGAGCAGGCGATAGAGCGAAGAGCGGGCGCGCATGTCCCACAGCGATTCCACGACCGCGACGAAGGCGCTGTTCAGGCTCGCGCTTGCGATCAGCTCGTGGAACTGGCGGTCGGCCACCTCGGCGCGCGCGCTATCGGCGCCGGCATCGCCCATCGCCTTTACGAGCGCACGAAGCTCCGCAAGCTGTTCGTCGGTGATCCGTCCGGCCGCGAGCGCGGCAACCTCCCCCTCGATCTGACGGCGCGCTTCGAGCAGTTCGAAGGGACCGACGTCGGCGGAGGGGCCTTCAGCATCGGCATGCGACGTCGCCGTCACATAGACGCCCGATCCCTTGCGCACCTCGACCATCCCGTCGACCTCGAGCGCGATGATCGCCTCGCGAACCGTCGGCCGCGATACGTCGTAAGACTGGGCGAGTTGCCGCTCCGACGGCAAACGCGCACCGATCGGATATTCCCCCGCCTCGATCTTGGCCGCGATATCCGTGGATACGCGTTCGTAGAGCCGTTTTGATTCCATGCCATTCCCCATGAGGAAAGCGCTATCTTGTTGGCCTATACGTTACAAGGTCGCTTGTTGTCGGGCGGGTTTGGCACGCGCCTGCGCCGTCAGCACCAGTTCGGCGGCGAGCAACGCGCCCGCCTGGTCTTGCGCGACCGATGTCCCTTCCACGATGTCGGTGACGAATTGCGGGCCGAAGGGCAGAGGCACTTTGGAACAGTCCAGATAGCGAGTGCCCTTCCGATCGGCGATAAGCAGGTGATTGCTGCCGGGCCGGCCGGCGATGTCGACATATTTCCTGAGCTCGATATAGCCCTCGGTGCCGAGAATGAAGAGGCGGCCGTCGCCCCAGGTCGGCAAGCCATCCGGCGTGAACCAGTCGACGCGGACATAGCCGGTGCCGCCGTCGCCGCTCAGCATCATATCGCCGAAATCCTCGAACGTCGGATGTTCGGGGTGCGCGAAATTGCCGGTCTGCGACGCGACGACATGCGCACGCTTGCTGCCCGTCAGATAGACGAACTGATCGGCCTGATGGCTGCCGATATCGGTCAGGATCCCGCCGTTGCGCGCCGTGTCCCAGAACCAGTCGGGCCGCGATGCCGCGGCCAGTCGGTGCGGGGCAAGGTTGACGGTCTGGATGACGCGCCCGATCGCGCCGTCATGGACAAGCTGGCCCGCCATGACCGCGGCGGGCACCTCCAGCCGCTCGGAATACATGATCGCAAATTTGCGGCCGGTCTCCCTGATCGCGCGGCGAACCTCGGCCAGCTGCTTCAGCGAGGTAATCGCCGCCTTGTCGCTGAGATAATCCTTGCCCGCGCGCATGACGCGGATGCCCAGCGGCGCTCGAAGCCCCGGGATGGCCGCGCTGCAGACCAGCTTGATCGCCGGATTGCCCAGGATCTCGTCTTCCGAACGCGCCAGCGCGATATCGCCATATCGCGCGCGGAACATCGCAATCTGCCTGGGGTCGGTCGCGTGGAAGGTCGTGAGAACGCCGCCACCGCGGATCACCGCGTCGGTGATGCCATAGATATGATTATGATCGAGCCCGATCACCGCGAACGGCACGCGATATTTCGCCTCGGGCGCCGGGCGCGCGGGCGCGCCCTCGGTCGGCGCATCACCGCGCGCCGCGGACTGCGCCAGCGCGTCGGCCGTGAAACCCGCGGCGAGCCCGGCGGCGAGGCCAAGCCCCAGAAGATCGCGTCGGTTGGTGTCGGTCATGGCTTGTTCCTTCTTCAGATGGCGACCAGCGAAGCCGGCCAGGCCATCGCCTGACCGCTGTCCATCGCCTGTTCGCCAAGGAGCGACGCGACGCTCGCGTGATAGGCCTGCGACAACAGGCCGGGCAGCGCTTTGCCCGATCGTACCGCTTCGCCAAAGCCTTCGAACTGCAGCATCGTCTCGTCATATTCGCCCCAGCCAAGCGACTCCCCGGGGGTCGTTACGGGGAGCTCGGCGAACCAGGTCGCGCCGCCGATCGGGACCGCGCGCTTGTGCCCGCTCGCCACGTCGGCCTGCATCCGCAGCAGCGCCAGTTCCTTCGGCGGCAATTCCCTGTAGATGCGGCCGAGTTCGGGCTCGATCGTCCCCTTGCTGCCCTGAATCTGCTCTTCGCAGCCGTAACGCGCGTTATTCAGCAGCGAGGTGTAGATCAGTTTGCGCCCGCCCTCATATTCGTAGATCAGCGCGACATGATCATAGACCTCGCGCCCATCCTTCCAGAAACAGATGCTGCCCGATCCCATCACCCGGGTCGGCACCGCGTCAAAGAACAGGTTGGCGACCTGAATCTGGTGCGTCGCGAGTTCGGTCATCAACCCCGCCGAGCTGTCGCGATACAGGCGCCAGTTGATCTGGCGGTCGGTGGCCCCGGCGGGAACGGGCCGGCGCCAGCTGCTTTGCCGGTGCCAGCTGGCGCGGATCTGTGTCAGCGACCCGATCTCGCCCTCCTTCGCGCGGCGGACCGCGTTCAGATAGGTGGGTTTGAACATGCGCTGGTGGCCGATCTGCAGCACCTTGCCGCTATCCTGCGACTTTTTCACCATCGCGCCGCAATCGTCGATCGTGCGCGCCATCGCCTTTTCGCACCATACATGGAGCCCGGCGTCGAACGCATCGAAGCTTTGCTGTTTATGAAGGTCGAGCGGAGTCGCGATCACCACGGCGTCGAGATCGCCCGCATCGAGCATCGCGCGGTGATCGGTAAAGGCGCGCGTCGACGCATCGACCAGCGCGCGGCCCTTTGCCAGATGCAGCTCGAAATTGTCGCAGATCGCCGCGACGGTGCAGTTGCGGGTCTTGGCGATATTCTGGATCAGCGCCCGGCCGCGATCGCCCGTGCCGATCACACCCAGCCGTACACGATCGCCCTTTGCCAGTGGTGCAGCGCCCACCGCCGCGCTTGCCCATGGCGCCGCTGCGGCCATCCCCGCGCCCGCCATCGCCATCAGCACGCGATCGATGAACGATCGCCGCGACAGGTCGAAATCTTTGTCAGTCATTAAAACTCATCCTGGCAGATTGATCGGGATCGTCGCCTCCCGAGGAAAATCGAACAGAAAACGGCGCGTCCGGTCGCCGTTCAGCAAGCGCTCCGCCTGACCTTCATCGGCGACGAGCAAAGCGGTGCTCATCGCCTCGGCATGCGCGCCAAGCGGCTCAACGGCAACCGCGTAGCGCGGCGTAGACACGATGGTGCCATCGGTCGGGCGGATCATCGCGGCGCGTTCGGGCGCCACTGCCCCCGTACCGACGGTCGATGAGATCGATACCGATTCGTCGACAAGTTCGAGTTCGACCAGAATCTCGTCCCGCCGCAGCGGATGGGGAATCGCAAACGGCCAGCCGCCGCCAAGCGGGTGTTCGCCGACAACTGCGATCGAACTTTCCCCCGCCGACAGGCACGCCGATACGACACCCTTCTCGCGCAAGACGGCGCAGGCACGATCGAGCGCAAAGCCCTTGCCGAACCCGCCGAAATCGAGCGCGACGGGCTGCGACACCTCGACCCGCGCGGCGCCCCGATCGAATGCGATAGCGCTCCATCCCACCGCCCCGAACCGGCGATCGGCCGCGGGATCGAACAGCCCGAGCGTCGAGGCGTGCAATTCCCCGATCGTGACCAGCGCGTCGAACAGGAGCGCATCGTCGATGGCGGCCCCGTGCCCCGCCATCAGGCGTTCGTTGAGCGCGGTCGTTGGCGACGGGCGATGGATCGTCAACGCATCGTCGACCGCCTCGATCGCGCGCTGGGCCGCCGTCAACGCATCGTCCGCACCCGCACCGAACCGATGCAGTTCGATGCGCGTGCCCATCGAAGCAAAGCGCACAACGTCGGTCATGATCGCCCCGGCGGTCAGCCCTTGACCTCCCAGCCCGGCTCATAGTCGACCGACCACAGCTTCATGCCATCCGCGCTGGTCGGCTTGCCGGTCGCCGGATCGATCGTCAACGCGCCGCTCGTGCGATAGGCGATATTGCCGAGGTGGCAGAGCGCGGTGCTGATATGTCCTTCGGCAATCGGCGATGCGAGCGCGCTGGCGCGGCCGCGGATGACGTCGACCAGATTGCCGGCGTGAAGGACGTCGAGAGCGCCCTCCCCGACCGTTCCGGTGGTTTCCGAACTGGCCGGGGCCTTCACCTCGCGCGTCAACTTGCCTTCCAGATCATAGAGCTCGAATCCGTTGCGATCGACGATGGCCGACCCTTTGGTGCCGAGCAGCAACACGCCGCGGCCACGCCCATGGGTCTTGATGCCATTGCAGCTTTGCCCGTTCCAGCGGATCGCGCGGCCATCGTCGTAGATCAGGTCGAGCGCGAGCGAATCATACATTTCCCAATCGTCGCCGCGGTGGAAATGCCGTCCGCCCTGCGTCGACACGCTCGTCGGATAGGTCAGGCCCATCGCCCAGCGCGCAATGTCGAGCTCGTGCATCGCATTGTTGCAAATCTCGCCCGTCCCGTATTTCCAGAACCAGTGCCAGTTATAATGCACCAGGTTCGACCGGTACGGCCCGCGCGGGCGGGGCCCCTGCCACAAATCCCAGTTCAGATTGGCCGGCGGCGCGATTTCCTGCCCCTTGCCGATCGACCCGCGATTGTTCGCATACCAGGTCTGCGCCTCATAGACGTCGCCGAGTTCGCCTGCCCGCACCATGTCGACAAGCTGCCGCGTCTCGACGCTCGACCGTTGCTGGTTGCCCACCTGCAACTGCCGCCCGGTGCGGCGCTGTGCCGCGATCAGCGCTTCGCCCTCGGCAGGGGCGATGCCGATCGGCTTTTCCAGATAGACGTGGCGCCCCGCATTCATCGAATCGATCGCGAGCTTTGCGTGCCAATGATCGGGCGTCGCGACGCTGACGATGTCGACGTCCTTGCTGTCGAGGAGGCGGCGATAATCGCCCACGATCCCGGGGGCGGGATGGCCCTTGGCGGCAAATTCGCTCGCGCGTTTCGCGAGGATGGCCGAATCGACATCGACGAAATGGGTGACGGCAACATTCGGCAGCTTCGAGAAGGCGGCCATATGCGCCTGCCCGCGCCCGTTCACGCCAACCACCGCCACACGCAAGCGATCGTTCGCACCCTTGATCTGCGCATAGCTGCGCGCGCTCATCGTGGCGCCCAGCGTCGCTGCTGCGCCCTTCAACATCGTACGGCGGTCAATCATGTCCTGTCCCCTTAGAATTCGCGCAGCTTGATCGACCGGAAGTCGACCCTGTCGCCATGATCCTGGAGCAGGATCGGTCCCTGCTCCCACTCGCCGAAGTTCGGCCATTTCGCATATTTGCTGCGCGCGACAAGCTCGCGGAAAGCGGGCGATCCACGTTCATATTCGACCACCTTGAATCCATTCAGCCAATGCTCGACATGCTTGCCGCGCACGACGATGACCGCCCGGTTCCATTCGCCCGGAGCGTTCACGCGCTTGCCCGGGCTATCGGGATCGGAGAGGTTGCGCGCGGTGATCAGATCGTAAAGCGAGCCGATCGTCCGATTGCCGTCGCGGCCCATCTTCGCATCGGGATGGCGCTCATCGTCGAGCAACTGGAATTCCAGCCCGATCGCCGATCCGTCGCCTTTCAACAAATTGGGATCGACGAAATATTTGATCCCGCTATTGGCACCCGGCGTCAGTCGGAAATCGACCGACAGCTCGAAATTCCTGTAATCGCGGGTGGTGATGATGTCGCCGCCATTGGTCGCTTCGGCGCCGCCCGATTTTTCGACCGACAAGATGCCGTCGGCGATCGACCAGCCCTGCTTCGGGAAAGCCGGCCCCTTGGCGCTCCGCCAACCCTCTGTCGTCTTGCCATCCCAGAGCAGCTTCCAGCCGGCGCCGCGCTCGGCCTCGGTCAGGCGATTGGCCAGCCATCCCTGCTGCTCGACCCTGGTCGCGGGCGAGGCAAAGCGGGCGGGCGCGTCGGTGATGATCCGCACGTTGCGGAAACGCGCCTCGGGCTTCTGTGCTGCAATCGCATCGGAAACCGAGTGCACCTGGAAGGCAATGAAGCCGCGCGCGTCCATATCGTCGACGACGTCGGCGGCGGGCACGCCGTTGATCCAGGTGCGCAGGCGCGTACCGATCGCTTCGACACGATAGCGATTCCAGTCGCCCGAGCGGAAGGCCTGCCGCGCCGCATCGTTGCGGCCGAGCGTATAGAGCCATTGACGGCGTTGTTCGTCATAGATGCCGGCGCTCCAGCGCCGCGACGACGGATCAATCTCCATCTGATAGCCGTGAACCACGCCATTTCGATAGTCGGACCGGCTCTGGCCACGGATCATCACGCCCGAATTCAGCGTCGGATCGGTCTTGGCCTCGAATTCGAGGATGAAATCGCCGTAAAGCGCGTCGGACACCAGCCAGCTGTTCGCCGAGTTCGGCACCGCGCTGCCAACGACCTCGCCGTCGACAACGCGATAGGGCGCCTGCCCCCCGGCGCTGTGCCAGCCGGCGAGTCCGGCGCGCGGCGTTACGTCCTGCCAAGGAGCCTGCTGCTGATCCTGCGCAGCCGAAACGGGCGCGAGCGCTATCAGCGGCGCAGCGACCAAAGCTGGAAATGCGATCTTTCGAAACATCATGGCTCCTCCCAATTTTTTTTTGCGAGGGCATGCCGAACACGCTTCATTTCCTGACGCGCCATGCTCTCGCATTATATTGCCGCTAGCGTGAACACGCGAACACAGCTTATGCTCGCCAAGCATTAATATGTGGTCAGGCCACTTGCAATAGATATGTCAGACCGATTGCAATCAGGGGATAGCGAGGTCAAGTGTTCGAAACTGCTGTGGCGCGGCTCTAGGGTTAAGTCGGCGAAAGCGGTCATTGCCTGCACTCTCAATACGATGCGGGCAGAGCCAGCGATAATTGGCTCGGCAAACCATCTTCACCTTTGCAAGTGGATTCTGGAAGCCGGCAAACCCAGCCCATCACCTGGAATTTATGCAGGAAACCAAGCCAGCGCCGCAGTGCGCGACAACAGTCAGATGCCAGCGATCGGCGGACCGAAGGTCTGCGCCGATGCCGAGGCGCCGGCGCAGACGAGCGAGGAGACGGCGAGCATGAGAAGGAAGCGCATGTCGCCGTCCCTTTGCCCGATCAGTTCGCCGTCGCAACCCGATCCGCACAGGATTGTTCCTGCCAGACCACTTCGGAGACGGTCACGTTATAATGGCCGCGCGGACGCTCGAAGCGGACCTCCATCCGGCAGCGCATGCGTTCGCTGCTGCCCGGCGCGGCGGGGAAGAACAG
Source organism: uncultured Sphingopyxis sp. (assembly GCA_966417555.1). Taxonomy (GTDB): domain Bacteria; phylum Pseudomonadota; class Alphaproteobacteria; order Sphingomonadales; family Sphingomonadaceae; genus Sphingopyxis. The sequence continues at coordinate 1,765 of CBJKNR010000095.1, read as the reverse complement.
GACATAATTCCATCGCCGCGTGATCCCCTCACCGAAATGCGGCGCTCCCATCCAGGTGTAGATGTCGGACTTGCTCACGCCCGGCGTTATCATTTTCACCGTTGCGGGATTGACTGTCGCCCCCAGCTTCTTGTGCTCGAGCGGCTTTTTATGGAAGGCGGCCGGATCGACGGTCGCGACATAGGTCGAAGCGGAGTTGCGGGAACCTCCTCGGCAATCGCCGCGGCCGGGCTCAGGAGACCGAGCCCCGAAAGGGCCGTAAGCGCGAGAGACTTGGTTTTCATATTATCCTCCTTGGAAGATCAGATGAGGAATGCACCGGTCAGAACTGGAACCCGACGCCGACATTGGCTCCGGCGCGCTCCTGCCGCAAACTTCGCGCAGGCCTTTGCCGGACGCTTTGCCGTGCCGCCGAGCCGGATCCGCGCCGGCATTTCGCTACCCGAAGAGGGACTCGGGATCGGTCATCTGCAGGCTCACCTCGAGGCGCAAATCCGGAACTGGAAGAGGTGAGCCGCACGCTTGGCCGATGAGTAACTGCCCGTTACGCAATCCGCACCCAGGCAGCGCCACTTTCATCAATCAAGGGGCGGACTCGTCAGAATAGGCGCTTGGCATTGAACCGGTGACAATAATTTCGCGCCCCATATCCAGCAGGCGCCATAACTGAGGGGGACGTTGGCGAGGCGATCCACAGCTGTAAAGGCGCAACCTTGCTGGATGCCTACATCCCCTAGACTGCGGATGGCCGGAAGGCGACGGTCCGCTTTCGCTCTCCGGAAGCGGGGATGCGGGCGTCAACCGGTTGGCAACCGAGAGCGGGGGCACCGCTTCAAGAAGCGCCTTTGAGGCCGATCGCGTCGAGCCGCGCGACCATCTCGTCAGGCAGGACGATATCGCCCGCCGCCAGATTCTGCCGCAGATGCGCAACCGACGAAGTACCAGGGATCAGCAGGATGTTCGGCGACCGGTGGAGCAGCCAGGCAAGCGCCAGTTGCATCGGCGTCGCGCCCGCCTCGTCGGCGATCGCCGCGAGCCCCTCGGACTGGATCGGGCTGAACCCGCCCAGCGGGAAAAAGGGCACATAGGCGATACCCGCGCCGGCGAGTTCGTCGACCAGCGCATCGTCGCCGCGCAGCGCGATGTTATACTGGTTCTGCACGCACACGACCGGGGCGATCGTCCGCGCCTCGGCAATCTGGGCCGAGGTCACGTTGCTGAGCCCAAGGTGCCGGATCAGCCCGCGCTGCTGCAGACCGGCGAGCACCTCGAACGTCTTCGCGATCGAGCCATCGCCCGGGATGCGGTGATCGGCAGTGCCCGGAATCATCACGCGCAAATTGACGACATCGATAGCGTCGAGTCCCAGATTGCGGAGATTGTCCTCGACGCCGCGCTCGAGGTCGTCAGGCGCGAATGCCGGGTTCCACGACGCATCGTCGCCGCGCACCGCGCCGACCTTGGTTACGATGACAAGATCGTCGGGGTAAGGATGCAGCGCCTCGCGGATGATCCGGTTGGTGACGTGCGGACCATAGAAATCGCTCGTGTCGATATGATTGACGCCGCTCGCAACCGCCTCGCGCAGTACCGCGAGCGCGGCGTCGCGGTCCTTCGGGGGGCCGAACACGCCGGGGCCGGCAAGCTGCATCGCGCCATAACCCATGCGGTTGACGGTACGGCCGGCGAGCGGGAAAGTCTTGGTAGTCATGACAGGTCTCCTTCGGGGGTCTCTGCCATATGCGCGCAAAAGCATTGCGCGATA
>CBJKNR010000094.1:0-10124 GCA_966417555.1 uncultured Sphingopyxis sp. | reverse complement strand
CAGCTGAAGCAGATGCAGGGTGCGCTGTCGGGCGATCTCGCCCGGCAGCGCACCGTCATCGATCAACAACGTCGAACGCTCGAGGTGCGTCAGAATTCGACGGCACCGATCGAATATCAACGTCAGCTTTCTGCCCTCAACCAGCAGGCACAGGCGATCGAGCAACAGCAAAATGTGCGGTTCATCGCCGCACAGACGCGGGGGCAGCAGCAGATCGACCAGGCGCTGGGCGCGGCGCTGGGTCGCGTTGTGACGCGTGCCAACTGCAGTGTCGTAATGGAGCGCGATAATTCCTATGGCTGGAACAACGCGATGGATATAACGCCTGCTGTCACCCGGGAAATGGACAGTTTGCTTCAGGCCGTTGCACTGCAATGACCGGCTTGCCGCCCCTTTTATATTAGCACTGAATCATGCTCTTTGTACCTGCGCTGCGGACCCTGGTATAAAAAAGGGCCGGTCGAATATCGGCCGGCCCAATGGGACTACCAAGGGAGGGAAGCGTCAGAAGCGGCCGCGAATACCCACCAAGACGGTCCGGCCGGGATTATATTCGTTGAAGGTCGCATTCGGGAACTGGAAGTAGCTGCTCTGCGCTTCCTTGGTGATGTTGATCACATTGACCACGACCGTCGGCAGATAGTCGTTGCCGAAGACTTCGGCGAGGTCGAGGTTGCCCGAGAAATTGAGCTGCGAGTAGCTGCGCCCGAAAATCGCAGCCTGCTGGATGCCGTTCTGATTGGCGCCCGACCCCTGCGATCCCTGGTTGTAGGTATAGGTCAGACGGGTCGAGAGGCCGTTGCCTTCGTAATAGCCCGTGAGCGTGTAGGTTTTGGGAGCCACGCCGATCGCCACCGCGGGCGCCCCGGCGCCCTCGCCCTTCTGGTCGATCAGCGTCAGGTTGGCCTGCACGCCGAAGCCCGACACGCCGACATATTGGGTCAGGAAATCGAGCGGCTGGGTAATCTGGAACTCGAGGCCGTTGACCTTCAGCTTGCCGTCGGCATTCACCTGCTGCTGCACGACCACATTGACGTCGCGCAGCGCCTGACCCGGCTGGGCGCGGCTGGCGAGCGCGTCGCGCTGCGCCTGCGTCAGCGAATCGATGTTGATGCCATATTGCTCGAAGAAGGAGAATGGCACCGTCGTCAGACCATTCACGGTGAAGCCGGTGATCGACTTGCGGAAGGCCGCAACGGCGATCACACCTTCGCCGCCCGTGTAAAATTCGAACCCGACGTCGATATTGTCCGAGATATAGGGATCGAGCGCGCTGTTGCCGACGGTGCCGACGTCAGCCGACGGCTGGACGAAGCTGGCGCCGGGCAGCATCGCATTGGGATCGGGACGCGTCATGGTGCGCGAGATCGATGCGCGCGCCACCGCCTTGCCGGCGAAGTCGAAGGCGACGCTCGCCGAGGGCAGGAAGTTCGAATAGACCGTCCGCGTCGTCGGGAAGGTGATCGTGTTCGGATAGCGCCCGCCATCCGCGATTGTCGCGTTGCGGCCATCGGGAACGCTGACGCGGCCGCCGACGATCTGCTCGGTCCGCACATAGCGAACGCCGCCGTTGAGGCGCAGCGTGTTGTCGCCGACGTCGAAGATGCCGTTCGCCTCGACGAAGGTTCCGGTAACCTTTTCGCGGATCAGGCCGCCATTGGCACCGCTGCTGCCCGATCCGACCTCGGTCGCGCGCGACAGGAAGCCTGCATAGTCGGTGTCGGCCTTGACCTTGTCCCAATCGACGGTGATGAAGCCGTTGCTGCCGGGGCGCAGATAGCTCGGCACGGCGGCCGTCGGAATGATCGAGCCGGCATAGGTGATCGGCGGTGCGCCCGCGGTGAAATTCGTCCCGTAACCGGGGAAAGTCGGGAAACCGGCGGGGGTCGCACTGCCGGGTTCATCAAGGCCGGTGCACGGCGTCGTGCTGGTATTCGGCGCGAGCAGCGTGACGCTCGGGCCATTGCCGCAAATCGCATTCTGCCACTCGGCCGTATTGTCGAACGGCGTGATGCGGCGGCGGGTATCGTCATAGGATGCGCCGACGCGCACGCTGAATCGCGCCTCGTCGCCGAAAAGCAGGCTGCCGCGCACGCCCTTGGTCTCGGTTTCGCGCTCTTCGCCGTTGAGGTTGACGCGGCCGCCGCCCGCCCAGCCGAAGTTCGCCGGGTCATTGAGATCGATGTTGGTTTCGATCGAGGGAATGCCGCCGTTGTTGGTGTAGGTCACCGTCGCGCCGCTGTTCGGGGGCGTGATGACGAGGAAGGTCGGGCTCTCGCGGCGGAACGTGCTCTTGGTGTAATTGGCCTGGATGTCACCCTTGATCCAGTCGTTGACGACAAATTCCGCGCCGGGATTCACGCCATAATATTCCTGCGTGTCCTTGTATGGACGATATTCGAGGAAGAATTGGGCGTTGGCATAGGTGCCGCTCGTGACGACGCAGCCTTGGCTACAATCCTCGCGGTCGTAGGTGGTGTTGATCGGGATGACCGCGCCGTTGCGCCCCACCCAGTTCATCGCGTTGCGGGTGAACTCGGTGTTCCGCTTGGCGTACATGCCGTCGATGTAGAAATGGAAGCTGTCGCTGGGGCGCCATTCGAGCGAAACGAGCCCGTTGTAGCGTTCGCGGTCGCCGATCTCGGTGCGCGGACGGCCCAGACGCGGAAGAAGGCCATTATCGATCTGGTCGATCGTCGCGCCGGGATTGTTCGCGAGCAGGAATGCCTCGTCGATAACAGCGCCCGGGTTCAGGCCGTTGCCCGCGTTGACGGGAACGACGCCCGGAATGGTGAAGTTGCCGCCGCCGGTGCCGTTGCGCGTGCCGCTTGTGCGCTGCGCCGCCGTCAGGTTGGGATTGGTCCAGCCGATCGTCTCGAAACCGTCGACGCGGAAATTGTTGCGGACCGCTGCGCCGCCGACGAGAATGCCGAAGTCGCCGAAGGTCGCGCTGGCAAGGACATGGCCGCGATAGCCCCATTTGCCGGCGGAGCTGACTTTCGAGCCTTGCAAGCCATAGCTGATATAGGGTTCGGGATTGTCGAAGGGCCGCGCGGCGCGGAGGTTGACGGTGCCGGCGGCGCCGCCCTCGACTTGGCTTGCGACCGGCGACTTGCTGACGGTGAGCTGGGTGAAAAGCTCGGTGGGGAGCAGGTCGAGATCGACTTCGCGGTTCGTGCTCTGCGCGTCGAAGCGCACCGAGGCGACCGCGACCGGCGCGCCGTTGAGCAATACGCGGGTGAAGTTGGTACCGAGTCCGCGAATGGCGACCGTGGCGCCCTCGCCAGTGACTTCGCGGCCGATGGTGATGCCGGGGATGCGGTTCAGCGATTCGGCGATGTTGGTGTCGGGGAATTTGCCGATATCTTCGGCAAAGATCGTGTCGGTGAAGCCGATCGAGTTACGCTTCGCATTGGTCTGGCTTTCGAGCGAGGCGCGGAAACCCGAAACGACGATCTCGTCCTCGGCCGCGGCGGGAGCCTGATCGGGAGAGGCTGTCTCATCCTGTGCGGCGGGCGCCTCGGTGCTATCCGCTGTTTGGGCAAAGACGATCGCCGGGCAAAGCAGGCTCGACGCGGCTGCCGCACCCAGAAGACCGCGACGCATAAGCTCAATACGAGAAACCATAATATCCTCCCCATTTTCGGCCCCGGCTTGTGCCGGCGGCTCGCGTGCGATGGTAGCGCTATCAATTGTCTGCCTAATACTCAGACTTATTGATGTCAAGATGTCCCGGTCTAGGGCGTGGTACGGCTGCCCCAAACGGCATAGAAGAGGATGTAGAGCTCGCACGCGGCGGTCAGCAGAAACGACGCTTGAAGGCCGTAAATATCCGCCAGCCTGCCCTGCACGATCACGAGCGCGCCCCCGGCGATCGCCATGATCAGCAATCCCGAGCCCTCCTCGGTAAGCGGACCGAGCCCCTTGATCCCCAGGGTGAAGATGGTCGGGAACATGATCGAATGGAACAGCCCGACCAGAATCAGCGCCCACATCGCCGCGGGACCGGTGGAGAAGACGGTGATCAGCATCACGATGAATGCGCCCACGGCGAAGGCGGCAAGGACGGTTTCGGCGGCGACCCGCTGCATGATCGCAGCGCCGACGAAGCGGCCGATCATCATGCCGGCCCACAGAAAGGTCAGATATTTGCCTGCCTGCTCATGCGTCAGGTTCGCAATGTCGGGCTGGCTGACGAAGTTGACGAAGAGGTTGGCGACGCCGATTTCGGCGATCAGATAAATGAAGATGGCGGGAATGCCGAACACCAGATTGCGATGCTTCCAGAGCGAATGATGCTTGCGTTCTTCCTTTGAAACGCGAGTCGCCGCCGATCCCATTGCGGGCAGTGGAAAGCGTGCGATGATGATCGCCAGCACGATGAGCACGACCGCGACCAGCGCATAGGGCAGAATCACCGACTGCGCGTCGGCGATTCGTTCGGCCTGGGTCAGGACCGCGCCGGCCTCGGACGTCCCGCCTTTCGAGCGGCCAAGGATCAGATAGGCACCGAACAGGGGAGCGAACATCGTCCCGGCCGAATTCATCGCCTGTACGAGATTGAGGCGGGAGGAGGCGGTTTTCGCCGGGCCGATCACCGCGACATAAGGGTTGGCCGCGACCTGCAGCAAGGTGATGCAGCTGGCGATCACAAACAGCATGACGAGCGTGACGCCATAGGACGGCAAGCTCGCCGCGAGCGTCATGCCGAGCGCGCCCGCCGCCATCACGAGCAATCCGGCCACCAGCGATTTCTGGTAGCCGATCCGCTCGATAAGCTTTGCCGAGGGGATCGAGGCGACAAAATAGGCAATGAACCACACGAACTCGATCAGGGTCGTCTGCGTGTAGTTCAGATCGAACACGCTCCGCAAATGCGGGAGCAGCGTGTTGTTGATCACGGTGATGAAGCCCCACATGAAAAAGAGGCTGGCCAGTAACGTCAGTGCGGGCGCGTAGCGGGCGCCGCCCTGCGCCTCCGGTGACATGCTCGGTTCCATGAATTTCCTTCTCCCTTGCGACCCGGCCCTTGTGCAGAATCTATGTGCAGAATCTAATTGTCTGAGTATATATGGGGAGAGGGTGCGTCAATGCGGCGCACATGAACAGGGGACGGATGCGTGGCATCGAGGAAGATTTGGCGAGGAAGTCTACTGCTTTCCGCGATGTTGCCGTGGACGATGGCGCACGCTGCGACCGCCGAGCGCACGTCCGCGGGCGCGACGGTCGACGGCAGCCCGATCGAGGTGGTCACGCTGACCGGTGCCAACCAGGTTTCCGCGCGGATCCTCACCTATGGCGCGACATTGCAGTCGCTCACCGCACCCGATCGCGAGGGAAAGCTCGCCGATGTCCTGCTCGGCTATGATGATGCGGCCGACTATGTCGCCAAGCCCAATTATTTCGGGGTGACCGTCGGCCGCTATGCCAACCGGATTCGCGGAGGCAGGTTCAGCCTCGACGGAACAACATATCAGGTCTCGCAGAACGACAAGGCGAACTCGCTACACGGTGGAGCCCGGGGCTTCGACAAGCTGCCGTGGAAGATCGTCGCGATCACGCAGGGAAAAAGCGCCTCGGTAACGATGGCGCTGACCAGTCCCGACGGCGATCAGGGCTACCCCGGCCGGGTGCAGGCCAAGGTCACCTATGCGCTCGACGATGCCGGCAACCTGACGATCAGCTTCGACGCCACCACCGACAAGCCGACGATCGTCAACATGACCAACCATGCAATCTTCAATCTCGCGGGCGAGGGCGCCCCGGGCGGGGCGCTCGGCCACAGGCTGACCATCCCGGCGGCGGCGATCACGCCGGTCGACGCCGAGCTGATCCCGACCGGCGACCTGCGGCCCGTCGCGGGCACCATTTTCGATTTTCGTACCCCGCGCGCGCCCGACGACGGCATCCGCGACGGGCGCGATCAGCAGATCGTCTTCGGGCGCGGTTACGACCATAATTTCGCGCTCGACAAGGGGCTGACCCGAACGCCCGAACTCGCCGCGCGGCTGGAGGATCCCAAATCGGGCCGTGTGCTCGAAGTGCTCACGACCGAACCCGGCCTCCAGCTCTACACCGGCAATTTCCTCGACGGGCTGGTAAAGGGCAAGAACGGCCATTTCTATCGGATGGGCGACGGGATCGCGCTCGAACCGCAGAAATTTCCCGATGCGCCGAACCATCCCGCTTTCGTCCCGGCGCGCGTCGATCCGGCGCGGCCGTATCGGCACGTCATGATTTATCGCCTGTCCATCGCGCGCTGACCCAGCGCTTACCTGTTTTTACCGGAGTCCAGTTTTTCATGTCCGACGCCACCCCCCCGAAACTGCGCAGCCGTGCCTGGTTCGACAATCCCGACAATATCGACATGACGGCGCTGTACCTTGAACGGTACCTCAACTTCGGACTCAGCCTCGAGGAATTGCAGTCGGGCAAGCCGATCATCGGCATCGCGCAGACGGGCAGCGACCTGTCGCCGTGCAATCGCCATCACCTTGTTCTCGCCGAGCGGGTGCGTGAAGGCGTGCGCGAGGCGGGCGGTATCGTCATCGAATTCCCCGTCCATCCGATCCAGGAGACGGGCAAGCGCCCCACGGCGGGGCTCGACCGCAACCTCGCCTATCTCGGGCTCGTGGAGATTCTCTATGGCTATCCGCTCGATGGCGTGGTGCTGACGATCGGCTGCGACAAGACCACGCCCGCGGCGCTGATGGCCGCAGCGACGGTGAACATCCCGGCGATCGCGCTGTCGGTCGGCCCGATGCTCAACGGCTGGCACAAGGGCGAGCGCACCGGTTCGGGCACGATCGTCTGGAAAGCCCGCGAAATGCTGGCGGCGGGCGAGATCGACGATGCCGAATTCATCCGGCTGGTCGCCTCGTCGGCGCCCTCGACGGGCTATTGCAACACGATGGGTACGGCGACGACGATGAACTCGCTGTGCGAGGCGCTGGGTATGTCACTGCCCGGTTCGGCGGCGATTCCGGCGCCCTATCGTGACCGGCAGGAAGTCGCGTGGCGTACTGGCAAGCGCATCGTCGAAATGGTGGCGGAGGATCTGAAGCCCTCCGACATCCTGACCAGGGAAGCATTCCATAACGCCATCCGCGTCAACAGTGCGATCGGCGGGTCGACCAACGCGCCGATCCACCTCGGCGCGATCGCGCGCCATATCGGCGTCGACCTGCCGATCAAGGATTGGGAGACCGAGGGGCACAAGATCCCGTTGCTCGTCAACCTCCAGCCGGCAGGTGAATATCTGGGCGAGGATTATTACCGCGCCGGCGGCGTCCCGGCCGTCGTCAGCCAGCTGATCGGGGAGGGGCTGATCCACGAGGGCGCGATGACCGTCAACGGCCGGACGATGGGTGACAATTGCCGCGGCGTGCCGATCGAGGATGAAAGGGTCATCCGGCCCTTCGATCGGCCACTGGTCGAGGACGCCGGATTCATCGTCCTGTCGGGCAATCTGTTCGACGCGGCGGTGATGAAAACGAGCGTGATCTCGGCCGAGTTTCGTGCACGCTATCTGTCCAATCCCGACGACCCCGATGCGTTCGAAGGGCCGGCGGTCGTGTTCGACGGGCCCGAGGATTACCATCGCCGGATCGACGATCCCGCAACCGGAATCACGCCCGCGACATTGCTGTTCATGCGCGGCGCGGGCCCGATCGGTTATCCTGGCGCGGCCGAGGTCGTGAATATGCGCCCGCCGGCCTATCTGATCACCGAAGGCGTACATTCGCTGCCGTGCATCGGCGACGGACGCCAGTCGGGGACGTCGGGTTCGCCGTCGATCCTCAACGCCAGCCCCGAAGCGGCAGCGATGGGCGGCCTTGCGTTGCTCCGCACCGGCGACCGGGTACGCATCGATCTGAACAAGGCGACCGCGAATGTGCTGATCAGCGACGAGGAGCTGGACGCACGCCGCGCCGGACTCGCCGCGGCAGGCGGTTTCGCCTATCCCGCCTCGCAGACTCCCTGGCAAGAAATCCAGCGTTCGGTCGTCGGGCAGGCGGACACCGGTGCGATTCTCGAAGGTGCAGAGAAATATCAGCGCATCGCGCAGACAATGGGCTTGCCGCGCGACAATCATTAGGCCCGGATTACTCCCTCGCGGGCAATTCCATGTCGGCGAGGGCGAGGTGCAGCAATTCGGCCATCGCGGCATGCGCCGCGGCGGGATCGCCGGCGGCGATGGCTTCATAGACCCGGACATGGTCGGGCAGCGGATCGCGCGGAAGCGCGCGTGCGCGCTGTTTATACTTCGTTGTCCAGCTCACCGCTGCGCCGACCGAACTCGCGAGCGCCGCCAGTGCTTCGTTTCCCGCGGCGGCCAGGATGGCGCGATGGAAGCGCTGGTCGGCGGCGCGCCCTTCGGCGACGGCCAAGCCGAGCCGGTCCATATCGTCGAGCGCGGCCTTCATCTCTTTCAGATGATCTTGTCCGCGCCGGCGGGCAGCAAAGGCTGCGGCGGCGGGCTCGATCACACCGCGCAGTTCGAAGAGGTCGAGGATGAACACGGGGTCCGGCTCGCCCTCGAAAGTCCAGGCAAGCACGTCGGGATCGAGCAGGTTCCAGCGGTGTCGCGGCGTGACGCGGGTTCCCGCCTTTGGACGGCTTTCCACCAGCCCCTTGGCGGAGAGGATGCGAATGGCCTCGCGATAGGCGGTGCGCGAGATGCCGAGTGCTTCGCTTGCCTCGATCTCGCCGCCGAACACGTCGCCCGGCTTGCGCACGCCTCCGACGATCTCGACCCCGATGTCGTGGGCGATGGCCCCGTGAATGCGGGGAGAGGCACTGCGCGTGTCGTTCAAGGGCAAAGCTCCGTTCAGTCCTGAAACGCCTCCGTAGACCAACGCTGGCCGGTTAGAAAGGCGTCGGCCACCAGGCGTAGCGGCGCGACGTCGACATCGCTGCGCCCTTCGCGGATCAGCCGCGCGAAACGGGCATAGAGGGCGGGATATTCCTGCTCCGCGGGCAGGTCCACCGCCGCACCGTCAATGCGGAGGCTGTTGCCGCCGTGCGACAGCGACAGCATACCCGCGTCGGTCTCCGCGACGATGTCCCAGGTTTGCGGGCCGGTCTGCCGCCAGTCGAATTCGGCCTCGACCGGAAAGCCTGCGCCGCCGCGCATCGTCAGGCGCGCGGCGATCGGCGTTTCGCGGTTCTGCGGGAATTCGAGCACTGCCGTTTCCAGTCGTACGACGTCGGGCAGCAGACGGGTGAGGATCGACAGCGCGTTGATGCCGGGGTCGAACACCCCGAGCCCGCCCGGCTGCCAGATCCAGTCCTGCCCCGGATGCCAGTGGCGGACGTCCTCTTTCCAGCGGATATCGATCTTGCGGATCGTCTTGCCCGCCAGCCACAGGCGCGCCGGCTCGACACCCGAAGCATAGCGCGAATGCCAGCTGGCGAACAGGGTCACGCCCGCCGCGTCGGCGGCGCGGGCGAGGTCGACGACTTCGGACAGCGTCGCGCCCGGCGGCTTTTCGAGGAAGACATGGCGCCCCGCGGCGATGGCGGCGCGCGCTGCGGCGTGGCGGACCTGCGGCGGCTGGCATAGCGCGACGGCCCGCACATCAGGCTCGGCGGCGAGCATCGCGGCGATGTCGGCGTAGGCCGCTGTCCCGTCGGTACCGGCATTGCGGCTGGCCACCGCCGCCAGGGCGAAGTCCGGACTTGCGGCGATCGCGGGCAGGTGCTGGTCGCGGGCGATCTTGCCCAGACCGACGATGCCGACGCCGATCATAGCGTGTTCACCGTTACATGGGCATGGGGCGCTTGCTGCAACGGGTTGCTTGCCGGCAGCGCGAACGGTGCCGCCTCGATTTCGAACCGGTCCCCCGGCTGCGCGGTGAAACCATCGGCAAAGGACAGGGTGGCGGTGCCGAAGAAATGGACATGAACGTCGCCGGGGTGCCGAAAGCCGGCATATTTGAAGTGATGATGCTCGAGATTGGCGAGCGAATGCGACATATTCGCCTCGCCCGAGGCAAAGGCTTTTTCCCAGACGACCGTGCCGTCACGTATGATCCGGCTGGTGCCGCGAATGTCCTCCGGCAGGTCGCCGAGCAGCAGTTCGGGGGCGAGCGCCGCCGGGCGCAGCTTTGAATGCGCGAGCC
>CBJKNR010000093.1:0-10166 GCA_966417555.1 uncultured Sphingopyxis sp. | reverse complement strand
CGTTCCCTTTGCCGAGTCGATGACGCGCACCCCCGACACCTTGCGGGTGGCGGGGTCGTGGTCGAGTCCCTCGACGATCGCGTCGGTGACGATGGTGAGGTTCCCGGTCGCTTGCGCCGCGGGAAGCGTCGAGCTGATCGAGCTGAAATAGGATCCGGTCGAACAGCCGCGCTGGCACGGCCCGCAATAATGGCACGCCGCGCGATCGCCGAGATTCTGCGTCAGGATCGCCGAGGGCGCGATCATCAGCTGCCGGTCGGGATAGGTTTTCGCGATCCCCTCGGCGACATGCGCCTCGCAGCGATTGAGCGGCATGCCGGGCTGGAAACGGCCGACCGGCGCGGTCGGCGCGTCATAGTCCGACTGCCCCGACACGCCGATGAAGCGCTCGACATGATCGTACCACGGCCGGATGTCCTCGTACCGGATCGGCCAGTCGACGCCGTGGCCGTCCTCGGCATTTTCGGTGAAGTTGATCGGGCCGAGCCGAGGCGTGACGCGCCCCCAGGTGAGCGAGCGCCCGCCGAGATGATAGCCGCGGATCCAGCTGAATGGATGTTCGGCATCCTGCCCATAGGGATGCGCGCTGTCGTTCACGAAGAAATGGTCGGTCGACTCGCCAAAGGCATAGCAGGTGCGCTGGATCGGATAGTCGCGCTCGTAGCGGTGCCGATCGCCCAGATTGCGGAAGGGAAATTCCCAGTCGGCCTTGTGCTCGCCGACATAATCCTCGGGAGTGATCGACCGCCCGCGCTCGATGAGCAGGACCTTCAGCCCCTTTTCGGTGAGTTCCTTCGCCGCCCAGCCGCCCGAAATGCCCGAGCCGACGACGATCGCATCGAAATCCTGATTCGACATGGTGATGCTCCCGGTCAGTAGGCGCTGAAAGGCGACAGCGAATAGAGAATGAAGGAATCGGCGCGATCGCCCGGCTTGAACGGCGCGTCGGGGCGATATTCGTTCGGCACCATGTCGAGCCGGAGTTCGACCGATGCCCCGATCTCGCTCGTATAATAGCCATAGACGGTGAGCCGCTTCATCAGCGCGGCAAAGGGCGTGCGCGGCCGGGCGCCGCCCGCGCCGGGCGCCGCCATCGCTGCTTCGGCGGCAGCGAGCTGCTTGCCGTAATATTCATCCTTCGCGGCCTGATCGAGGTCGGCGAACGGCTTGTCATGCGCCACCTGCGCGCCGTCGCCGAAAGCCGCCATTCCGTCCATGAAATGCGTCCGCTCGGCCGGGTCGAACCAGTCGGCCACCATCATTTCGATGAACGCCGGTACCCCGGCCGCCTTCGCCCCGCCGGTATCGGTCGCGGGAAGGATCGTTTCGGCGATGCCGGTGACCAGCGCACGCCTGTCAGAAGTCCACAGGTCCGGCGCCGCCGCCATGGCGGCCCGCGCTGCGGGGGTCACGAGCCCGACACCTAAAAAGGCGGCAAGTTTCAGCAAATCGCGGCGGGCTGTGACGGCGCCGCCGGCAGTCTGGGCGGATGGCATTGACCTCTCCCTTGCTTATGTTATGGTCACTGCGTAATCGATTGCAAAATCCTGTGCAAGAGGATAAATGGATATAAACATATCCCGATCGAAGCTGGATGTAATCATTTACATCAAAGCGGTACAGGGAACGGAGGACGAGGATGAACAAGAAGGTCATGCCCATGCCGCGGACCGCCATTGCATCGGCGATTGCGGTAGCCACGCTGATTTTCACGGTACCCGGCGTGACCGCCGGCGGCGCAGCGCCCGCCGACCCGGCGAAGGCGCGCGTCGCGTTCCAGGCGTGCGCCGCCTGCCATTCGGACAAGGCCGGCGTGACAAGGATGGGACCGAGTCTCGCGGGCATCGTCGGCAAGCCCGCCGCGCAGGCGAAGGGTTTTCGCTATTCGCCTGCCCTTGCCAAGGCGAAGCTGCGCTGGGACCGCAAGACGCTCGACGCCTTCATCGCGAACCCCAAAGCCGTCGTTCCGGGCAATCGCATGAGCTATCCCGGCGTTTCTGACCCGGCGAAACGGGCCGCGATCATCGACTATATGCAAGGCCTGCGCTGACGCCGGGCAAACGAAAACAGCACTGAAAGGGACAGGATTATGAAGGGTCGCCACATCGCACCGCTCCTGATGATATCGTCGGCTCTGGCGGCGGGGGGCGCGTCCGCCCACGACCATAGCGCACACAAAAAGGCGGCAGCTCCTGCACAGTGCCTCGGCCTGCCGGTCGAGAAGATAGCGATCCAGACCTATGTGTTCGCCAGCACGCTCGCTGACATTCCCGTCCCCGCCGAATGGGACACGCTGCCCGTCGGCGAGAAGTTCGAGCGGCTGAAGCCCTCCTTCGCCAAGCTCGCCGGCGCGAAGCCCGACCCGGCGCGGCTCGAGTCGGTGCTGAGGCAGATTTCGGCGATCGGTTATCGCAATATCGAGGGGATGGACCTGATCGGCGGCGGCGACCCCGCCGCTTATGCCAAGCTGCTCAAGGACAATGGCCTGCAGGCGGTGGCGAGCCACACGAACCTCGACAAAGCCAAATGGCCCGAAACGCTGGCGGCCGCGAAGGCGCGCGGACAGCGCTTCATCGGCTCGGGGGGCTTTGGCGCGCCCGGGCTCGATACGCTCGACCACGTCCTCGAAACCGCGCGCAACCTCAACGTGCTCGGCGAGGCGGCTGCCGCGGAGGGGCTGACGCTCTACGTCCACAATCACACCGGCGAATTCGACAGCCGCTTTCCCTATGACCATGGCGATGGCAAGCCGGTGATGACGAGCGCGTGGGAGATCGTCGCGGCGAACACCGATCCGCGCTTCGTCCAGTTCGAGGTCGACATCTTCTGGGCGCGCCTCGCGTTCAAACCTGACCGGCTCGACGATCTGCTCGCCTTCCTGACCAAATATCGCAGCCGTATCGCGCTCCTGCACATGAAGGAGATGGCGGCGAACGGGGCAGTCACCGATATGGGCGCCGGCACGACCGACTGGCGCCGCGTCATCGCGGCGGCGGGGCCGCAGATTGCCTATTATGTCTATGAATTCGATTTCCCCTCCGACCCCGCGAAATCGGCGAAGATCGGGTTCGAATTTCTGGGCTGTGGCGCGCAGCGGGAATCTTAGACCGGTATCGCTGCGGAAGCCGTTCCGCGAAGGCTCATGATCAGGGCATGATGACGTGGGTTGGAAACGTCATTGCGAGCGGAGCGAAGCAGTCCAGGGGTAGCGACCGCTCTGGATTGCTTCGCTTCGCTCGTAATGGCAGTGACCGACCTTGCGCCAATGTCTCGCAAGCCGACACCGACGGGATACCGACGGGATATTGAAAAGGCGGACCCCAAGGCGGAGCCAAATATCCAATGCAGCCTAAACTATTGGATATACGCCATTAAATGGTGATGATGGTGCGGTCGAGAAGACTCGAACTTCCACGGCCTTTCGGCCACAACGACCTCAACGTTGCGCGTCTACCAGTTCCGCCACGACCGCACATCATGATGGTCCGGATCGGGTCCGGCACCAGGTAGGAGCGGGCGCCTAGCAAAGCTTTTCGGGTGATGCAAGCGAGCTTCCTGCATTTATTTTCTGCGGCTGCGAACGGGCGGCGCGCAGGCCGGCGGCCGATGTCATCAAACCGACTCCAAAGAGTCATCCAAATGTCACGGCTCTGGCGTCAGACCGTCATCGAATCACCCTAGTGGCGGCGTCACCGGGGGCGAGGTGGCGCATCTCTTCTCATCCGCGGCCTATTTTTCATCAGGGGCGCGCAGGCGCACACCGGGAACGGAGATTTTCATGGCGGCTTTTGCACGCATTCGTTTGGTCATGCTCAGCGGCGTGGCCTGTTCCATCCTTGCGGCGTGCGGCGCCGACGGCGTCGCGTCGCCGGGTGAAGGTGTGATCGTCGTTCCGACGCCGACCCCCACCCCGACGCCGACCCCCACGCCGACTCCGACCCCCACGCCGACGCCGGTTACCCCGGCCGCGAATTGCCCGACGATCGCCGGCCCCGACCAGCTTTCGAACCTTGGCACCATCTCGGGCCCCGGTGGCGAATGGCGCAATTGCGGCTTCCCGACGCGCTTCACCGCGACGACTGCGATCCCGAAGGTTCCGGGCGTGATCTATTCGCTTCCCGGCCGCGTCGATGTCGGCACCGACCAGGGTGCGGCGAGCACGAACAATGTCGTTACGCTGACGATCGATCCGGGCGTGACGATTTTCGGCGCGACCGGCGTGTCCTTCCTCGCCGTCAACCGCGGCAACCGTATCGACGCGGTCGGCACGCCGACCCAGCCGATCATCTTCACCGGCCGCGGCAACGTCGTCGGCTCGGCAGGTGACCAGACCTCGCAGCTGTGGGGCGGCGTCGTCCTTCTCGGCCGCGCACCGATCACCGACTGCCTCGCACCGGGCGCGGCGCCGGGCACCGCGGCCTGCGAACGCGACACCGAAGGCACGTCGAACGCGCTCTACGGCGGTGCGCAGCCGGCCGATAATTCGGGCCGTCTGTCCTATGTCCAGATCCGCTATTCGGGCTTCATCCTGTCGGCGGCCAGCGAGCTCCAGGGCCTGACCCCCTCGGGCGTCGGCTCGGGCACCCAGATCGATCACGTCCAGATCCACAACAGCTCGGACGACGGCATCGAAGTGTTCGGCGGCCGCGTGAACATGAAGCATCTCGTCATCACCGGCGTCGAGGATGACGGTCTCGACACCGACGTCGGCTACAAGGGTAACATCCAGTATGTCATCGGCGTGCAGCGCGAAGGCGGTGCGGTCGGCGACTCGATGATGGAAATCGACTCGAACGGCAACGAGGACGCGGTTCCGCGCCAGAATGTGAACCTGTCGAACTTCACCTACATCCACCGCAACAATGCGGCGGGCAACGGTGTGTCGATCCTGATCCGCGGCGGCGCCGACTATACCTTTGCCAACGGCCTGATCGTGGCCCCGGGCTTCCGCTGCCTCGGCATCAACAGCGCGACGACGATCAACCCGGCGAACGGCGCGCTCGACGAAGCCGGCCCGCCGCGCTTCTTCTCGGTGTCGATGCAGTGCAACGCGACCCCGTTCCGCGGCACCAGCGGCGTGACCGACGCGCAGGTGCAGGCGATCTTCGAGGGCGGTACGAACAACCGCACGGCCTATACGCCGTCGCTGACCAACCTGTTCGTCAACGGGGCGACTGAAACCGGCTTCGCGCCCTTCGACGCGAAGACGCTGAACGCCTTCTTCGACACCACTGCCTATGTCGGCGCCGTCCGCGACGCCAACGACACCTGGTACCAGGGCTGGACCTGCAACTCGACCACGGCGAACTTCGGCACGTCGAGCGCCAGCTGCAGCGCCATCCCGACGACCTGATCGCTCGCGATCCAATTGGGGAGCGGGCACGCCGACCGGGCTGGCCCGCTCCCTTCCTGCATATACTTGGGGACATTCCATCATGACCAAGCGGCCGATCTACGCCAGCCTGCTTCTCCTCAGCTCCGCTCTCGTCTCGCCTGCAGCGCTCGCGCAGGACACAGGCGCGCCGGCACCCGACGCGCCGCCCGTCGCGACGGAAGCCCCCCCCCCGGCTGAAGAACCCGCTACGGACGCAGCGCAGGACGAGGAAAGCGACGTTTCGATCCCCGGTGGCGCCGATCAGGAAATCGTCGTTACCGGCCGCTATACCCCCAACGTCGTTCGCGCGACGCCCGAAGTCGTCTCGGTCCTGTCCTCGGCCGACATCGCCCGCACCGGCGAAGGCGACATTTCGGGCTCGCTCCAGCGCGTGACCGGCCTCAGCGTGGTCGGCAGCGGCTTCGTCTACGTCCGCGGCCTCGGCGACCGTTACTCGCTCGCGCTGCTCAACGGCTCGCCGCTGCCGAGCCCCGAACCGCTGAAGCGCGTCGTGCCGCTCGACATCTTCCCGTCGAATGTCATCGATTCGACGCTCGTCCAGAAAAGCTATTCGGCGAACTTCCCCGGCGAATTCGGCGGCGGCGTGATCAACCTCACGACCAAGGCGATCCCGCGCGAGCCTTTCCTGACGATCAGCGGCGGCATCGGCTGGGACAGCGAGACGACGAACGAACTCGGCTATACCTATTATGGCAGCGATACCGACTGGACCGGCTTCGACGACGGCACGCGCGACGTTCCGCCGCTCCTGAAGGCCGCTTTCGCCAGCGGCAAGCCGATCCTGCAGGGCGCCGACTTCAGCCAGGACGATCTGGAAGCGATCCAGATGGAGCTGGTCAACGCCGAAACCACGCTGCTCCAGCAGAACAACCACATTCCGGTGAACTGGTCGGCGGGCATCACCGGCGGTACCACCATCCCGTTTGCCAACGGCGAGCTGGGCATCATCGCGACCGCGGGCATCAGCAACAAATGGCGCACGCGTGACACGCTGCAGCAGACCTCGCTCAATCAGGATCTCTCGGGCGATCCGCAGACCAGCTATAACCGCGTCATCACCGATAACCGCGTGGTCGTGAACGGCCTGCTCGGCTTCGGCCTCGAAATCGGCGAGCACAAGCTGCGCTGGACCAATCTCTATATCCGCGACACGCTGAAGCAGGCGCGCCTCGGCCTCGGCACCGACGCGAACCAGGTCGGCCGCGACATCATGAAGCAGGACACCGCCTGGTACGAGCGCCAGCTGATCAACACGCAGTTCGTCGGCGAATTCCACTTCGATGCGCTGAAGGTCGACGTGCGCGGCGCCTACGCCAATTCGCAGCGCGAGGCGCCTTACGAGCGCGGTTTCACCTATGTCCGCACCAACCTGCCGACCGACCAGGATCCGACCGGCGAAAAGTTCGTCAATGACCTCGGCGGCAATCGCGGCGACGCGACGATCGCTTTCTCGGACCTCAACGAGGATCTATGGTCGGGCGGTGTCGACCTGTCGTACGAGCTGGCACCCCAGATCACCGCGACGGTCGGCTATGCATACAGCGACACGAGCCGCACCGCGGTGCGCCGCGCCTTTCAGTTCCGCGCCTCGGGCCTGCCCGTCGCGGTGACGCAGCTGCGCCCGGACTATCTGCTGTCCGATTCGACGATCCAGAATTACGACATCACCCTGGTCGAAACCTCGGCGCAGGACGGCACCGCCGCCTTCGATGCGGGGCTGACCACTCACGCCGGCTATGCGCAGCTGCAGGCCGAGATCGTCCCGGGCATGAACGTCAACGTCGGCGTGCGCTATGAAGACGGCAAGCAGACGGTCGTTCCGATCGACCTGTTCGGCACCGGCGGCAGCGCGATCGTCCAGACCAATCTCAAGAACGACTATTGGCTCCCCGCGGTCACGCTGACCTGGGAGGTCGCGCCCGATATGCAGCTGCGTCTCAACGCGGCGAACACGATCGCGCGGCCGCAGTTCCGCGAGCTGATCGCGCAGATTTATCAGGATCCCGAATCGAACCGCCAGTTCCGTGGCAACCCGTCGCTCACCGACAGCGAGCTGTGGAACACCGAACTGCGCTATGAATGGTATTTCGCCAAGGACCAGCGTCTGACCGCGGCCGGCTTCTTCAAGAAGATCGAAAACCCGATCGAAGCCTACACGTCGCTCAGCACCGACTCGATCGCCAACACCAGCTTCGCCAACGCGCCCAAGGCGCTGCTCTACGGCGGCGAGATCGAGGTCCAGAAATATATCGCGCTCGACACGCTGTCGGATTCGTCCTTCTGGGCGAGCCGCCGCCTCGTGCTGATCGGCAACTACACTTACACCAAGTCGGAAATCCAGGTCGGCCCGGGCGACACGACCGTGATCAACGGCGTGGTGCAGGACGCGAGCAACTTTTTCTTCGACGGTTCGCCGCTGACGGGCCAGTCCGACCATCTGGTCAATTTCCAGATCGGGCTCGAGGATCAGGACAGGCTGTCGCAGCAGACCCTGCTCGTCACCTATGCCAGCCCGCGCGTCACCAGCCGCGGCCCGTCGGGTCAGCCCGACATCCGCGAAAAGCCGGGCATTTCGATCGATTTCGTCGCGCGGCAGGGCATCAATCTGCTGAACAAGGAAATCGAGCTGAAGTTCGAGGCGCGCAACCTGACCGGCCGCACCTACAAGGAAGTGCAGGAATTCGGTGACAACCGCATCTTCCTCAATCGTTACAAGCTGGGCCGGACCTTCTCGCTCAGCGCGTCGCTGAAGTTCTGATCGCGGAATCCCTCCCTGTCGCAATGCGGTGGGGAGGATCGCTTCGAGCCGCCGCACCGGACTCGCCCGACCGTCAAAAAACTGTAATCTCCCGGTCAACTGATTGTCACCAATCGCCCCTAGGCGATTCGTGAAACCGCTTTTTCAGTTGGGGGACAGGGACATTTCATGGCGACGCTGATGACGGGATCGGCCGTTCGGCTGCCGCGCGCGCTGCCTTCGTGGCTGCGTGCCGGAAAGCGCGGCCCGCGCGAAATCTGGCCGATGCTGCTTGTCAGCGTGCTCGGCGCGTTGTTCATCTGGCAATGCGTCCGCCTGCTCTGGACCTTGCTTACGCCGCTGTCGCCGCTCGGCGCCTGGCAGCCGCAGACGGCGGTGATAGCTTCGCCCGCCGAACGGCGCGTGCTCTTCACCAGCCTCGACCCTTTCTTTCGCGGCAATGCACAGGGCGCCGCTTCGGCGACGGTCACCTCGGCGGGCCTGACCCTTTTCGGCATCAACCTCAACGAGGCGACGGGCGGGGGGTCGGCGATCATCGCGGGCGAGGACGGGGTGCAGACGAGCTATGCCGTTGGCGACGAGGTCGCGCCCGGGCTGAAGCTTGTCGGCGTCGCGTTCGACCATGTGCTGCTCGACCGCGGCGGTGCGCGCGAAAGCCTTTTCCTCGACCAGAGCGGCGAAGCGCCGGTTGCGAACCCTGCCACGCCGCTTCCCGCGCCAACGCCCGAAATTGGCGCAACCCCTGCCGGAGCGTCGGCCAGCGGCGAAATGTCCCCCGCCGCGCTCAAGGCTGGCGTCGGCTTTGCGCCGCGTACCGAAGAAGGGCGCGTTACCGGCCTTGTTGTCCAGCCGCAGGGCGACGGCGCAGCGTTCCGCGCGGCTGGCCTGCGTCCGGGCGATGTCATCCGTTCGGTCAACGGCCGGCCGATCGGATCGGCAGGCGATGCCGCCCAGCTCGCCAATCAGCTCGCGCCGGGCGCGCGCATCGCGCTTGAGGTCGAGCGCGGCGCCAGCGTCGTCCCCGTTGCCATCTTCCTGTCGAAGCAATAGGTTTTATGCGTCTCAAACTATCTCTCATGCTCGCTGCCGCGCTCGTTTCAGCTACGCCGGCACCCGCATTCGCCCAATATACGCTGAACGTGCGCGACGCCGATATTCGCGCCTTCATTCAGGACGCGGCGCGGATCACCGGACGCACCTTCGTCATCGACGGGCGCGTCAACGGCAAGGTTTCGGTCGTCACCGACCGTCCGCTGTCGCGCAGCGAATATTTCGAGATATTTCTCGCGACCTTGCGCTCGAACGGTCTCGTGGCGGTACCAGGTCCGAACGGCAGTTATCGCGTCCAGCCGATCGACGGCGCCGCGGCGCAGCCCGGGCGGATCGGCAGCGGCGGGGCGGCGCAGAACCAGTTCGTCACCGAAATCATCCGCCTGAGGCACATCGACGCCGTCGCGGCGGTCGAAACGCTTCGCCCGCTCGTCAGCCCGCAAGGGTCGCTCACCGCCAACCGCAACGCCAACAGCCTCGTCGTCGCCGACTTTGCCGACAATATTCGCCGCATCCGCGCGCTCGCGGCGAGCATCGACCGCGACAGCTCGGCCAGCCAGATCGTCACGCTGAAGAATGCCGGTGCGCGCGAAATCGCCGCGGCGCTCACCGCGCTTGTCCCGGCGGCAGGGGAGGGGGCACGCGCGCCGCTCGCGATCGTGCCCATAGACAGCAGCAATGCGATTGCGCTCCGGGGCGATCAGGCGCTGGTCGCGCGCTTCGTCTCGATGGCGAACGATCTCGACGCCAAGGCGGCGGGGGGGACCGAGCTCCGCGTCTACTGGCTCGAACATGCCAATGCCGAAACGCTGCTCCCGACGCTGCAGCAGCTGATCGGCGGCGGCAGCGATCCGGCGCAGAAGGCTGGCCTGCCTCCCGCCTCGTCGTCCTCGACCACCTCGTCGAACGTCGGAGGCGCCCCGGCGCCGGCCGCCGCAGCGCCTGCGGCGACGTCGGTCGCCG
>CBJKNR010000092.1:0-10198 GCA_966417555.1 uncultured Sphingopyxis sp. | reverse complement strand
TTGACCGCGCGTTTGTCGACAAGACGGGCACGCTGACGCTCGGCCGGCCCGAGGCGCTGGTTCTCGAACGGTTCGACGACGGGGTGAAATCACTGATCATCGCGCTGGCGCAGGCCAGCCGCCACCCGCTCAGCGAGGCGCTGACCCGCGGCTTGCAGGCGCTCGATGTCCGCCCCGCCGAAGTGACGTCGATCCGCGAGACGCCGGGGTTCGGGGTCGAGGCGCGGTGCGCTGGTATCGTCGTCACGCTTGGTCGGCCTCAGCGCGCCGAGCTTGGCGACGCTCTCGCGACCGAACTGACGGTCAATGGCCGGCCCGTCGCGACGATCCGTTTTGCCGACCGGCTGCGTCCCGACGCGGCCGAAGCGATCCACGCGCTGAACGGCGAGGGTATCGACGCCATGATCCTGTCGGGCGACCGCGCCGACGCCGTCGCGCCGGTCGCGCGCCAACTAGGGCTGACCGCGCAGACGGGGATGAGTCCGCAGCAAAAGCTTGAGGCGATCGAACGGCAGGCCGCGCTGGGGCGCACGGTGCTGATGATCGGCGACGGCCTCAACGACGGACCCGCGCTCGCGGCTGGCCATGCGTCGATGGCGCCGGGGTCAGCTAGCGACGTCGGCAAGAATGCCGCCGACTGCATCTTCCTCGGCGACCGAATGATGCCCGTGGTACAGACGGTGCGCATGGCGCGGCGGACGCAGGCGATCGTGCGGCAGAATTTCGTTCTTGCGATCGGCTATAATGCCGTTGCAGTGCCGCTCGCTTTCCTCGGCTTCGTGACGCCGCTCGTCGCGGCGATCGCGATGTCGGGATCGTCGCTGATCGTCGTCGGCAATGCGCTGCGGCTCAAAAGGGTGATCCGGTGAACGGGCTGGTCTTCCTCATCCCGATTGCGCTCGGGCTCGGTCTGCTCGGTCTTGCGGCCTTCTTCTGGTCGCTCCGAAAGGGACAGTTCGACGATCTCGACGGCGCAGCGCTGCGCATTTTTGTCGAGGATGAGGAGGAAAGGGCGTGAGACTACGCAACCTCGTTGCCGCATTGGGTGCTATTGCGCTCATGCAGCCGCCGATCGCGGCCTATGCGCGCATCCTGACCGTGCCCTCGTGCGGCGGTGCGGCGCACCGGATGATCGTCCCCGGCGATCCCGCCGATCCCGATCAGCGCCGCGACTGCGCCAAGGCCTGCCACGTCGTCACCGATCGGCGCAGCAAAGCGGGAGGGGGCAAAAAGGGCTGCTGCTGACGCCCGGACGTTGATCCCGGTCAATGTCGCGGCTGGCACGCGGGCGTAGGAGGCATTCATGTGGTCCTATCATCCCGATCTGCTCGCCAAGCCCGTGCCGCGCTACACCAGCTATCCCACCGCGATGGAATTCACCGACGCTGTGGGCGCCGACGATTATGCGCTGGCGCTCGACCGCGTCGAGGCGGCGACGCCGGTCTCGCTCTATGTCCATATCCCTTTTTGCGAGCAGATCTGCTGGTATTGCGGTTGCAACACCGGCGCTGCGGGGCGGACGCAGCGACTGGCCGATTATCTGACGGCCCTGCGGGCGGAGATCGCGCTCGTCGCCAAGCGCCTCGGCGGGCGCGGGCGGGTCCGGCGCATCGCTTTCGGTGGCGGCAGTCCGAACGCCATCGCGCCGGTCGAACTGGTGCGTCTGCTCGACCGCATCCTGACCGTCTTCGATGCACACCGGCCGGAGATTTCGATCGAACTCGACCCGCGCGGGTTTTCCGCCGAATGGGTGCTTGTGCTCGCCGCGGCGCATGTCACGCGCGTCAGTCTGGGCGTCCAGACCTTCGCGCCGCATGTCCAGCAGGCGATCGGACGGATCCAGCCGCTGTCGCATATCGAGCGCGTCGTTGCGGCGCTGCGCCTTCGCGACATCGATGCGATCAATTTCGACCTGATGTACGGATTGCCGGGGCAGTCGCTGGCCGACCTCGACACCACGCTGGATGCGGCGATCCGCCTTGCGCCGAGCCGGATCGCGCTGTTCGGCTACGCGCATCTTCCCGACATGATCCCGCGCCAGCGGCGGATCGACGCGACGAACCTTCCCGACCAGCAGCTCCGCTTTGCGCAGGCCGCACTGGGATACAGGCGTCTGACAGATGCGGGTTATATATCAGTGGGCTTTGATCATTTCGCGTTGCCCGACGACCCCTTGGCCGTCGCGGCGGGCGAAGGGCGCGTGAACCGAAATTTCCAGGGGTTCACCGAGGATGACGCACCGGTCCTGCTTGGCTTCGGAGCGAGCGCGATTAGCCGTTTTACGGACCTGATCGTCCAGAACGAGAAGCGCGCCGGGCATTATCGGGATTTGGTCGGCGAAGGGCGCCTGACCGCCGTGCGCGGCGTAGCGATCGACGACGCGCAGCAAATGCGCGGGAAAAATATCCGCAACCTTCTCTGCAGCGGACGGACCCATATCGAGACCGAGGGCAGGGAACGAGTCCGGAGCATTCTCTCCGACTATGAGCGTCGCGGTGTCATCGCATGGGACGCCGACGATCTGGTGATCCGCGATGAGGGGCTGCCCTATGCGCGCCATGTTGCGGCGCAGTTCGACAGCGTGCGAGGCGCGATATAATCCTTGGGAAATATGTCTGCTTTTACCGATCGAACGCCAGAAGCGGCCGTACCGCTAACGGCCATTCGCATTGGCCAGTACGTCTTACGATCGATTTCGGGCAAGGATCGAATGGCGGTAAGCGAAGGTCGAAGGTAGTCAGCGGCTAGGCAAACCACTCCGGAAAATCGCGGAAACTCTTCAGTCTGTTATTGAAGAAGCGAGCAATGAAGGCCGTGTCAGTCTTCGCAAAATATTCCCCATGGGTGAGTAGGCCATTGCAGCCTTCGTCGTCGGCCGGAAAAAACTGATTTCTGGTCAATGTAAACTGAAAGGAGGCGTGCTGTTTGACGGCTCTGATCGGATTTATCTCCTTGATCCTGATCGGATCAGGGTCGAGCTTCCCTCCCGATATTCTGTACTCCCGAAAGAAAAGATAATTGTATAGTACGCCGCCCACATTCTCTGAGACGGGGTATTCGAACTCCACTTCGATGGAGCGCGCGTCGACCCAGTCCGAAACAGCGTCTGGAGACAGGCTCGGAGCCTCGTTCATAAATGCAACTAGGTCATGAATTTGTTGCTCGCACTCGGTACGCCGGAAAGGCTTCGCCTTCGCTGGCGGGATGATAGTACAGGCTTGCGCCACGGACGATGCAAAAAGTGTCGCGCTGACCGCACCAATTCCTAGTAGTTCCCGTCGTTCAATCACGAATGCCCCCTCCATGCTCAGCGACGTGCATAGAGGATGGCACGAGACCTTTTCGTCCGCAATCGGTCGATGCCGGTGAAAAAGCCAGAGGGGCGTTCTCCCTAGCATCGTGGCTGCAAGCCATAATAGTTCTACGATGTCGAACGTCGGCTTCCTCTCCACTTCGGTTCAGAAGCCGCCTGTCCGCCCTCGGCCACCTCCGCTAATCCCTCTTCGCCATTTCGCGCGCGAGTGATAAAAATGCAGAGAGGCCGGCTGAAGGATGGCGCCTCCCAGGATAATATAGGCAAAGCCCGGGGAAGGGCGGTGTCCAATCCTCGAGCAGGCGGAGAAGCGTTCCCTCTTTGATATCTCGGATGACGTCCTGTTCGAAAAAGAAGCCGATGCCCAAGCCCGCCCGGACGGCGGCGCGTGATAGCGGAAGATCATCGAAGGTCATGGGGCCGCTCACCTCGACTTGCGCCGCATCGCCGCTCTTCTCGAAATACCAGCGGTAGAGCGAGCCGTCGGGTAATCGGACGCGGATGCAGGCGTGGCCGAGGAGATCGGTCGGCACCAACGGGCGCGATCGCTCGGCCAGATAGGCAGGCGAGGCGACCACGGCGAAGCGCTGGGGCTCGCCGAGCGACAGCGCGATCATGTCGGAAGGCACGAGGGACGCGACGCGAATGCCGAGGTCGAAACCTTCGGCGACGATGTCGCGGAGCTGCCCCTCGGTCACCAGATCGACACGCATGTCCGGGTAGCGGCGGGAATATTCCAGAATCAGATCGGCGAAGGCCCGCGAGCGGGTGGCGAAGGGCGGTGCGTTGATGCGCAGCGTACCCGTTGGCGTCGCGCGGCGTTCGCGGACGATCTCGATGGCTTCGCGAACGTCCTGAAGCGAGGGGCCGATGCGATCGACGAAGACCCGTCCGGCGTCGGTCAACGCGACGCTCCGCGTCGTCCGGTTGAACAGGCGCACGCCCAGCTCGGCTTCGATCCGCGCGATCATGTGGCTGAGCGCGGTCGTTGACATCCCGAGATCGATGGCCGCCTGCCTGAAGGATGCGCGCCGCGCGATAGCCAGCACAGCGTCGAAGTCTCGAAGCGCCAATCGCGACATTATCCTGAATCCTTCATTGTCTCATCCACGATTGGCCCAATTCTTAGAATAGTGGCCGATCCCTAATATCGAGGCAAGCCAAACCAAAGGAGAAACGTCATGCAGACCAATGCCCACGCCGATCAGCGCAATGATGCCGACGCACTTGTCGCGGCGCTGCCCAAACCGATAGCCGACTATATCGAGGCCAACGCACGGCTCGATGTGGACGGCATGCTGAAGCCTTTCGCGGCCGATGCTGTCCTCTTCGATGTCGGGCGCCGACATGAGCGCCATGACGAACTCAGGACGTTGTTCGAAGAGGAGGTTGTGGCCGTGAAGGCGATATTCACGCCCGAAGCCGTCCGTCACGAGCAAGGCAAGGTCGTGGTCGAAGGTCCCGCCCATGGCGAGTTCAAGGGCAGCCCGATCCGCTTCACCTATGGTTTCACGCTCGAAGACGGCGCCATCAAGACGCTGGAGATCACGCTATGAGCGTCCAGGCAGATCCCACCGAATTTGCGGGCAAGCGTGTGGTCGTGAGTGGCGGCACCAAGGGGCTCGGCCGCGCCACCGTCGATCGCTTTCTAGCAGGTGGCGCACGGGTGATGACCGCCGCGCGCGGAAACCCTGAGCCCATTGGCGGTGTCGAGTTCGTCCGGGCGGACCTGACTACGGCCGAGGGTGGAGAGATGCTCGCCGCCGCAGCACTCGCGCATATGGGCGGCGTCGATATCCTCGCCCATGTGATCGGCGGCTCGTCCTCGCCGGGCGGCGGCTTTGCTGCGCTGACCGACGATCACTGGCTTGCCGAACTGAACCTGAATCTCATGGCGACGGTGCGCCTTGATCGCCTGCTCGTCCCGCAGATGATCGAGCGGGGCGCCGGCGCAGTGGTGCACGTGACGTCCATCCAGGCGGTCCTGCCTCTTCCGGAATCGACCACCGCGTACGCCGCCGCCAAGGCTGCGCTCAGAACCTATAGCAAGTCGATCTCGAAGGAGCTCGGGCCGAAGGGCGTGCGGGTCAACAGCGTTTCCCCCGGCTGGATCATGACAGAGGCGTCCGTTCACCTTCTGGAACGGCTGCAGGCCGCCAACGGCGGCACGATCGAGGAGGCACGGCAAGTCGTCCTTGACGGTCTGGGCGGCATCCCGATCGGTCGTGCAGCTGCGCCCCATGAGGTTGCCGATCTGATCGCTTATCTTGCATCTGATCGCGCCGCGGCGATCCACGGCGCCGAGTTTGTCATCGATGGCGGAACTGTTCGAACAGTCTGACGACATGGCCCCGACGTTCGCAATCCTTGGCGGACGTCGGGAAACCTATCTCAAAGAGCAGGTTCGTCTGCCCTTTTGACGGCCCAACCCTGTCGCGTTGCATGATAGCGGAACCCGTTTGAATGCGCGATCCAGGTCCCTCACCACAGGAAGAAAGAGGAGACTGACATGACCCGCGAGACTGTCCTGCACAGCGCCAGCCCGGCGCTCGACGAACCGGTGCCGTCGCGATACGCGCTGCAGGTCGGCGATATCGACGTGCTGGTGATCAGCGATGGCATATTGCCGATCTCGGCGCATGTCCTGGCGCACAATGTCGAGCCCGAGGTCCTCGATAGCTGGCTCGAGGAGCAGTTCCTGCCGCAGCAAGTCGCGGAATGGCCGCTGAACGTGCTCGTCGTGCGCAGCGGCGAGCAGACGATCCTCGTCGACGCGGGGCTGGGCATGGACCCCGATTTGAAGCTGGAAAAGGCGGGGCGCCTGGTCCAGCGGCTGGAAGCGGCGGGAATTCCGCTTGAGTCGATCACCGACGTGGTGGTGACCCACATGCATATGGACCATATCGGCGGGTTGACCATCGACGGAACGCACGAACGGATGCGCTCCGACCTGCGCGTTCATGTCTCGGCCGCCGAGGTGGAGTTCTGGAAGAACCCCGACTTCTCGCGGACCGTCATGCCCGAGGGCTTTCCCGACGCCCTTCGCGGTTCGGCCAAGCGGTTCATGGCGCAGTATGGCAGCCAGATCCGGACCTTCGAGAAGGAGGCGCAGGTGGCACCCGGTGTCACTGCCGAGCTGACCGGAGGCCACACGCCCGGGCACTGCATCGTCCGCGTCGCGTCGGAAGGCGAGCGGCTGACCTTCGTCGGCGACGCCATTTTCCAGGTCGGCTTCGATCAGCCCGGCTGGTATAATGGCTTCGAGCATGATCCCGAGGAAGCCGAGCGCGTCCGCGTCGGCTTGCTGCGCGAGTTTGTGGCGACGCGCGAGCCTTTCGTCGCGACGCATCTGCCGTTCCCGTCAATCTATCATGTGGCGGTTGCGGGCGATGCGTTCCGCGCCGTTCCTGCGGTCTGGGATTATTGATCGCCGGACGTCCTGAATCCCTGCGTGCCGGGCCGGCACGCCGGCTCTCGCCGATGGGGAAGGCCATGGTCCAGACCGCTGGACCATGGCCCTTCCTGTATCGCCGGTTTTGGCAGGCGCAAGGAAGAGCGTCACAATGCGGGCGGGCGGCATATTCCGGCCGCGTTCCCATCGGGGCCCCAGCAGCCGGGCGCGCGATCGCTGATTATCCGGCCAACTGTTCGCTGAGAGTCCAAAGGCGATCGGCGAGCCCGGGATCGCTTGCCCAAGGCTTCACGCCGCGAGTCGCATCCTCGCCGGCGACGGACGCGATATCGCAATCCTCGCAATAGACGCCGCCCCGGTCGGCCAGTTGCGGGCTCACCGCGCACCACATCGGTGTGGCAGCGCCCTGGGAAATGCTTTTCCGGTCGTTCGCGGGATCGATGATGGGGGCGCCCGCCTCGTCCATGATATTATGCCGGACCAGAATTTCGGCGGGCGCATGGCGCATCAATCCGGTCAGGATCGCGCCGGGATGGAGCGAGAAGGCGCGAATTCCACGATCCCGATAGCGTTCGTCGGCCGCGACCGCGAACAGCGCATTCGCGGTTTTCGACTGGCCGTACGCGATCGAGGCATCATAGGGGCGCGAGCGGAACGCCGGATCGTCAAAATTCATCGGGCTCATGAAATGCCCGCGCGATGAAACGGAGACGACGCGCGCGCCGCTTGCTCTTTCGAGCGACGGCAGCAGCTTCTGAACGAGACGAAAGTGGCCGAGGTGGTTCACCGCAAACTGCCCTTCGTTGCCGTCGGCGTCGCGGAACAGCGGCGGCGTCATCACGCCCGCGCTGTTTATCAGGATCGACAGGGCCCGCGCCTCCGCCAGAAAATCGTCGGCGAAGCGGTCGACGGAAGAGCGGTCGAGCAGGTCCATCGGCCGAACGGCGAGCCGGGCTATGTCACGGGTATTGGCCCGTGCTTTTTCGGTATCGCGCGCGGGCACGATCACTTCGGCGCCGGCATCCGCCAGAAGCCGTGCGCATTCCAGGCCGAGGCCCGAATAGCCCCCGGTTACGATGGCCGTTTTACCCGTCAGGTCGATATCCTGAATGATTTCGGCGGCGGTGGTGAATGCGTTGAAGCCGGAATTCAGGGGATGTTGTTCAGTCGGCATATATCTTCCTTTGTCGGACGGTCGAGGCGTGGGGAGACGCTCCGGTCCGGCGCACGAAATGCCGGTCCCATTGCAGTGGCGTCGTGGGCACGGGCCATCCAGGAGGCGCTCCCGGCCCAGGCTACGCGCCGCGCCGAGGCGAAATCAGACCCAAGATCTTGCCGGTACGCTGTACCATCGGATGTCGCCTCTAGAGAAGCGAACGACTGCGAGAGCGGTGATCGACGTGCCCGGCCCTGAAATTGTCGCGCGTTTTGCCATTGTCGAGCATGCGCCGAAGGCGGTGAAAGAGCGGCCTCGCCGCGGACCCGCGCCCCTGCATGGCCGGACGGCGTTCTTCGGCGGCGTTTGACGCGTTACCCGATGTTCGGCTGCTCCCCCGCCCAAATGATCACGTCGGCAAGACCATCGGATAGGTCGGCCGGGTCCTTCGCATGATGAACAAACGGGGCGGCAAGGGGCAAGATCATCGGGTCCGGCGCCTGGTACCAAGGGCAAAGTCCGGCGGCCCGCAGCAATCAGGGGACCCGAAAATGGTGATACTGGAAGAATTCATGATCGATCGCCGGGCATTTGTTGTTGCCGGAAGCAGCGCGGCGATCGCGGCTGCCCTCCCATGGCCCGACACAAGCTTCGGCGCATCTCTCCCTTCCGCAACCCAAGGAGCACATCCGATGAATTTCATTACCACGGCCGATGACGTACAGATTTTCTACAAGGATTGGGGGCCGCGCGACGCACAGCCGCTCGTTTTCCATCACGGCTGGCCGCTGACCGCCGATGAATGGGACAATCAGCTGCTCTACTTCCTCGCACAGGGCTATCGCGTGATCGCGCACGACCGGCGCGGCCACGGCCGCTCGACCCAGACCGATACCGGGAACGACATGGACACCTATGCCGCCGACGTCGCGGCGCTGGTCGCGGCGCTGGGACTCAAGGGGGCGGTGCACATCGGCCACTCGACCGGCGGCGGTGAAGCCGCGCATTATGCGGCGCGCGCCAAGGCGGGCACGATCTCGAAGCTGGTTCTCATCGGCGCGGTGCCGCCGGTAATGGTCAAAAAGGCAAGCAATCCCGGCGGCCTGCCGATCGACGTGTTCGACGGCTTCCGCAAGGCGCTGGCAGCCGATCGCTCGCAATTCTACCTCGATATCGCCTCGGGTCCCTTTTACGGCTTCAATCGCAAGGGCGCGAAGATCAGCCAGGGGCTGATCCAGAACTGGTGGCGGCAGAGCATGGTGGGCAGTGCCAAGGCGCATTATGACTGCATCAAGGCCTTTTCGGAAACCGACTTCACCGAGGACCTGAGAAAGATCGGGGTGCCGACGCTCGTCATGCATGGGACGGACGACCAGGTCGTGCCTTATGCGGACGCCGGGCCGCTTTCGGCCAAGCTCCTCCCGAAGGGCGTCCTCAAAACCTATGAGGGCTATCCGCACGGCATGGCGGCGACGAACGCCGACGAGATCAACGGGGACATACTGGCGTTCATCCGCGGATAAATACTGGCGCCGGGGCGAGCGAGCGCACGCCCCGGCCACCCCTTCGCCGCGCGAACACAGGGGTTCGCCCCTTGGGGCGGCCATGTTTTGCAAGCGCCCCAGCGACAGTCGCGGTCATGGCAGGCCGCAACAGCAGCCTTTGGAGACCCTCGATGGGACATTATATCGATATCGATCTGGAGGATGGATCGGTGCGGGCGTTTGTCGAGCGCCCGGCATCGGGAAGCGGGCCCGCCGTCGTGGTCCTGCACGAAGTTTTCGGGGTCAACGACGATATGCGTGCAAGTTGCCGGGAACTTGCGGAGCAAGGCTTTGTAGCAATCGTCCCCGAGCTTTTCTGGCGGCAGGAACGCGGTGTGGACATGTCGCATTGGACCGCCGCGGAGGTGGACAAGGCCGTTACGCTTTACGAAGCCTATGACCGTGACCAGGGCGCGAAGGACATCGCCGGCATCATGCAGTTCGCAGCGACCCTCTCGGGCGTTACCGGAAAAGTCGGGCTTGTCGGCTTCTGCCTCGGTGGTCTCATGACCTGTCTCGTCAGCGCGCGGCACGGCACAGACGCTGCCGTCGCTTATTATCCGGGCGCGGCGGAGGACTATGTCTCCGAGGCCAAGGCCGTTCGGACGCCGCTGATGATACACCTCGGCGAGGAAGACGAATATATTTCGAAGGACGCGCAGAGGGCGATCAAGGAAGCGGTAGCCGGCAACCCCGCGGTGACGGTTTACAGCTATGCCGGCTGCGCCCACGCGTTCGCCCGGCATACGGGCACGCGCTATGACGCGCCTGCC
>CBJKNR010000091.1:0-10246 GCA_966417555.1 uncultured Sphingopyxis sp. | reverse complement strand
GACAGGACGAGGAGGCGGTCGTCGGTCTCACCGTGCTTGCGAGCGTCGCGCGCGTGCTCTCCTCGCGCGACCGCCTCGCCGCGTTCCGCTCGCGCCGGGTCATCGTCAAGATGCGGCTCGCGAAACTGGCCGGGCAGGACATGGGCGGTGCCCGCGCGCACCTTCGCTATGTCCAGCGCGACGGCGTCACCCGCGAAGGCCAGCCCGGCGAACTTTATTCTGCTGACAGCGACGCCGCGGACGGCAAGGCATTTCTCGACCGGTCGTCCGGCGACCGTCATCAGTTCCGCTTCATCGTCTCCGCGGAGGATGCCGACCAGTTTCCCGACCTCAAGCCTTTTGTCCGCCGGCTCATGACCCAAATGGAAGAGGACCTCGGGACGAAGCTCGACTGGGTGGCGGTCGACCATTTCAATACTCGCCATCCGCACACCCATATCCTGCTGCGTGGCAAGA
Organism: uncultured Sphingopyxis sp.; assembly: GCA_966417555.1. GTDB lineage: Bacteria > Pseudomonadota > Alphaproteobacteria > Sphingomonadales > Sphingomonadaceae > Sphingopyxis. The sequence continues at coordinate 9,790 of CBJKNR010000091.1, read as the reverse complement.
ATGATCGCGGCAAGGATCTGGTGATCGCGCGCGAATATATCTCGCCTGGCCTTCGCCAGCGCGCCGCCGACATTGTGAATCTCGATCTCGGCCCGCGCACCGACCTCGAGATCGAGGAGCGCCTGCGCGGCGACGTGAACGCCGAGCGGCTGACCGCCATCGACCGGCGGCTCATCCACGACATGGATGAGTCGCGGCTGGTCGCGGCGCGCGATGCCGATCCTTTTCAGCAATCGCTCCGTGCCGGTCGCCTCCAGAAGCTCGCGCACATGGGTCTTGCCACCCATCTCGGCGGCGACAGCTGGCGGCTCGAAGCCGATCTTGCCGACCGGCTGAGGCGGATCGGCGAGCGCGGCGATATCATCCGCACCATGCAGCGCGAATTGGCCGCGCGAAACCTCGACCGCGCAGCCGCCGATCGCGTGATCTACGATCCCGGGGCCGAGGGCGCGTCGCCGGTCGTCGGTCGTGTCGTCATCCGCGGTCTCGCCGACGAACATAGCGACCGTCATTATCTGCTGGTCGATGCTATCGACGGGCGCACCCATTATGCCGAGATCGGCAAGGGCGAAGCCGTCGAACCGATCCCCGACAACGCCATCGTCAGGATTGCTCCGCGCGGCAGCGATGTGCGCCCTGCCGATCGCACCATAGTTGAAGTCGCCGCCGCCAATGGCGGACGCTATACGATCGACGCACATTTGCGGCACGACCCGACCGCGAGCGAGCGCTTCGCCGAGACCCATGTTCGGCGGCTCGAGGCGATGCGGCGGATGATGCGAAACATCGAACGCGAACCTGACGGAAGCTGGATCGTCACGCCCGATCATCTCGACAAGGTGCAAAGGTTCGAAGCGCGTCGGCTTCGCGACCTTCCAGTCGAAGTCGAGATATTATCCGCGGTACCGGTCGAGCAGTTGCTGGCGATGGACGCTCCGACCTGGCTCGATCGAGAGCTCGTCGATGATGAACCGTCCACAATCCGCGACGCGGGCTTCGGCCGCGAGGTTCGCGGAGCGCTGGCGCTGCGTCGGCAATGGTTGCTCGGCGAGCAATTGGCAGAGGAGAGGGAAGGGCGGATTTTCTATCGAAAGGGCATGCTTGCGGCATTGCAGCGCCGCGAACTTCTGCGCATCGCCGGACAGCTGTCGGACGAACTCGGCAAACCCTTTGCGGAATCGAAATCAGGCGAGCGGGTTGAGGGCCGGTTCGTCAGACCGGTCGATTTGGCGAACGGCCGCCTCGCGCTGGTCGAGCGATCTCGTGATTTTACCCTGGTGCCGTGGCGGCCCTTACTCGCCCGGCATGTTGGCAAGCCTGTATCAGGCATCATGCGAGACGGTGCAATCACCTGGTCGCTGGGTCGCGGGCGCAGAGGGCCGATGATATCCTGACTGGCCGTCAGGAGACCGTCCGCTTTCAGGACGAAGCCGAAGAAAAGCGGACAGCCAACCGATCGCATCTTACATCTGCGGGCAACGCCCCCATATCTGTAGCATCGCGGCACCGCACATCGTAGGCCGTCGCGGCTGAGAGACATCGCGCTCCCGCTTACGAAGGAGGCGCACCATGACTTCCGATGTGCAGGGACAAGACGCGCTCAAGCGGCGGTCGAACAGCTTTTTCCGCAGGAGCAGGGCACCCTTCGCACTCGAGGATGCGCGGCGGCAAGGCGATATCAGTCAACTCGCTTTCTTGCTCCTCGGTGGCCGCGACGCCGCAATCGCCTTCCTCAACGCGGAGAATGACGAGCTGGGAGGCCGCCCGCTTGCGGTGGCGACCGCAAGTGCCGAAGGCTATGAACAAGTGGCCGCCGCCATACGGGCGTGGGAAAACACGCCGCGGTCCAGATGAGCCGCGCCATGAACCTGTCCCTGCCTGAAGAGGAGGTCAGGCGCCTCTGCCTGGCGCAAGGGGTCAGCATCAGCGCGATCGAGCCGCTTCAGTCGGGCGGCACGCGCCTCGTCTGTACCTCGCGTGCGGGCGCCGACGAAATGCGACTGCGGCTTCGCGGCCACCTGATCGAAGGCGATGTCATACGCTACCGCTTTTATCGCCCATCGGCGAACGAGAACTAATATCTCCCAATCCCGTATTCGTGCGGCGATCCTTGCATAATGTGTTATAAGGCCACATCACCTGAATTCTGAACAAGCTCCATGTGACAGAGGGACAATCATTGTGCTCTCGCTTGATGCAGGAGCACGCACCATGTGCCTCAATCAACTACTCGAAGAAGAACAGATCGCGCTGATGCGCTATTCCGCAGCGACCAAGCCTTCGGAGGTCATGCGATATCGGCGCAAGATCGAAAGCCTCGGTCAGCGCTTCAAATCCTTCCCTTACCGTCACCGCGCCTATTTTCCCTCGAATGCGGCGGCCGGCGCGATTGCGTCGCCCCGTCCCGCGCATCCGGGTGGATTCCCGGTCGCAGCGAACGATCGGAAGGACGTCTGACATGGCCAAATCGCAAAAGCGCAGCAATCGCGAGATCCGCAAGCCCAAGGCCGCTAAGCCGAAGGCACCGACCGCGCTCGCCGTACAAGAGGCGTCCGCGGTGAAGATGACCGCCAAGCCGAAAGGCAAGCACTGAGATGGCCTGCACACGCCGGCGCCGCGGATCGCTTTCGTCGGCAATGCCCTCCCGCGCCGCTGCGGCATAGCCACCTTCACGACCGACCTCGACCTCGCGGTCGGAGCGCTCGGCGAGGTTGCGGATACGACCATTGTCGCGATGATCGAGCCGGGCGGCGACCATGTATTTCCGGAAACCGTCGGCAGGACGATCCGGCAGGACCATGCGGCCGACTATCGCGCCGCCGCCGATTTCATCAATCGCGAGGCGTTCGACCTCGTCTGTCTCCAGCATGAGTTCGGCATCTTCGGCGGCGAGGCGGGCGCGCTGGTTCTCGATCTGGTCGCGAGGCTCGACGCGCCGCTCGTCACCACCTTGCACACGGTTCTCGATCGGCCGAACGCGGCGCAGCGCCGGGTCCTGGACGCAATCATCGCCGCATCGGCGCGCGTGGTGGTCATGGCCGGCAAGGCCCGCGACATGCTGATCGACGTCTATGGTGCCGATCCGGAGAGGATCGATATCATCGCGCACGGCATTCCCGATGTTCCGCTCACTTCGACGCGGGCGGCGAAGGAGCGGTTGGGCTTTACCGATCGCAAGGTGATCCTGACGTTCGGGCTGATGAGCCCGAACAAGGGCATCGAGACGATGATCGACGCCATGCCCGAAATCGTCCGGTGCGCACCCGACGCGCTCTATGTCGTGATGGGCGCCACCCATCCCATATTGCAGGCCGAAGAAGGCGAACAGTATCGCGACACGCTGATGGCCCGGGTGCGCGCTCTTGGCCTCGACGATCATGTCGTCTTCATCAACCGCTTCGTCGACCGCCCCGAACTGCTCGACCATATCGCGATGTGCGATGTCTACGCGACGCCCTATCTGGCGGCCGCGCAGATGACCTCGGGAACCCTCGCCTACTCGCACGGCATGGGGCGGCCGGTCGTTTCGACACCCTATTGGCACGCCGCCGAGCTGCTGACCGATGGGTCGGGCGTGCTGATCCCGTTCGACAATCCGGCTGGCTTCGGCCCTGCAATCGCCAATCTGCTGGGCGACGAAACCGGACGTCTGGCGATGGGCCGCAAGGCCTATGCCGCCAGCCGTCCGATGACCTGGGCGAATACGGCGCGCCGCTATGCCGCAAGTTTTCGCGCGGCTTCCCGCAAAGGCAGGGTTGCGACCGGCGACCGGATGGACATGCCAAAACCCATCCCGACGATCGCACAGACGAAAGCCCGACCGAACCTCCCGCCCATGTCGCTCGATCATCTCGCCGCGATGAGCGACGATACGGGCATGGCCCAGCATGCGGTTCATGCGATCGCCGACCGCCACCATGGCTATTGCATCGACGACAATGCGCGGGCGCTGCTGCTGTGCTGCGGCCTCGCCGGCGGTCCCGATGCGCCGTTGGTGCGCCGCCTGTCGTCCACCTTCGCGGCCTTCATCCAGCATGGCTGGAATCCGGACAATCGGCGATTTCGCAATTTCATGAGCTTCGACCGGCGGTGGCTGGAAGATGCGGGCTCGGAAGACAGCCATGGGCGAACGCTCTGGGCGCTGGGCACCTATAGCGCACGCGCCGGCTCCCCCGGACACGCGCGCTGGGCAAAGGAGCTGTTCGGCAAGGCGCTGGACGGGGTCGCAGCGTTTACTTCGCCGCGGGCCTGGGCGTTCACCCTGCTGGGCCTTGCATCCTATTGTGCGGTTTATGCCGAAGACTATGCCGCCGCGCACCTGCGCGCCGAACTCGCGGGTCGTCTCGAGAAGCTGCTGCGCGCGCGGGAAGGGCCCGAATGGACATGGTTCGAAAATGGCCTCAGCTATGACAATGCGCGGCTGCCGCAGGCGTTGATCGTCACGGGCGCCGCGGCGCGCTCGGCGACTCAGGTCGAAGCGGGATTGCGAAGCCTGCGCTGGCTGGTCGCGATACAGACGGCCCCCGAAGGGCATTTCCGGCCCGTCGGTTCGCATGGCTTCCTGATGGCCTCCCGGAATATACCCCAGGCGTTCGATCAACAACCGCTGGAAGCCTGTGCGACGATCGCCGCCTGTGTCGCGGCGCAACGCGTCGATCCCGGCTCGTCGTGGCGTGCGGAAGCCGAACGCGCCTTCGCATGGTTTTTCGGTGCGAACGATCTCGGCGTCCTACTCGCCGACGTCGCGACGGGCAGCTGCCGCGACGGCCTGCATCCGGACCGCGCAAACGAGAACCGGGGAGCGGAGTCGGTGCTGTCCTTCCTGTTCTCGCTGGCCGACATGCAAAGGCTGAACGCAACGAACCGGCGGTTACCGCCACAGACGATCGCGCCGCCCGCGCCCGGCACCGTCGATGCCTGACGGGGCTCTGCCATCCGCCCCCTTCTTCAACCGGCAGGCGCTCCATCTGCGGCCCGACCCGTCGCGCGTCGTCGTCCGCCCGTTCCGGCCGGCGGTTGAACCACGCGACCTCAATCCGGTCGACAAGACGCGCGCCAATCACATCGTCGATCGCGTCCTCGCGCTGACCGCGGACCAAACCGACGCGCTGCTTGCCGAAACGCTGCGGAACTTCGACGACCGGCACCGCAATCTGCCCGCGATCTTCGAACGGCGTGCCGCTGAAATGGAGGATGCCTTCGCCGCGCACGCGACTTTCTCGCTGGCCCAGCGCCAGCTTGTCGGCGCCTATTTTCTCCATGAATACAGCTTCGAGGCGGCGGCGCTGTTCAATCCCAGTATCGTGCCGCATCCGGACCAGTCGGGCGTCACGGAGGGGTGCCGCCGCTTCATCCTCAGCCTGCGTGCGGTCGGCGAGGGCCACATCTCGTCGCTGACGTTCCGGTCGGGGATATTGGCCGCCGACGGAACCGTCACCATCGACCCGCCCGCGCGGCTCGCCGCGACGCCCGACGTGACGGCCCGCGTCGGCGATTATCTGGAACTCAGCTTCGATCCTGCCGGCGACATCGCCGAGCGCGTGATCTTTCCCGTCACCGAAATGCAGGCGAACGGAATCGAGGATGCCCGCTTCGTGGCCTTCCAGAGCGAAGGCCAGACCATCTATTATGCGACCTACACCGCTTACAGCAGCCGCGGCATACGATCGGAGCTGCTCGAAACCCGGGACTTCGTGACATTCCACCTGACGCCGCTCAAGGGTACCGCGGCGCGCAACAAGGGGATGGCGCTGTTTCCGCGCAAGATCGGCGGGCGCTATGCGATGATCGCGCGCCACGACAATGAGAGCCTGCACCTGATCCTGTCGGACAGCGTCCATGAATGGGGCTTGGGCGAGGTGATCGTGAAACCCGAATATCCCTGGGAGTTCGTCCAGATCGGAAATTGCGGCTCGCCCATCGAACTCGACGAAGGCTGGCTGCTCTTCACCCATGGCGTCGGGCCGGTACGCCATTATTCGATCGGCGCTGTCCTGCTCGACAAGCACGATCCGTCGCGCGTGCTCGGGCGCTCGCGTGAACCGCTCGTCCAGCCTGCGACCGCGGAGCGGCACGGCTACGTCCCCAATGTCGTCTATTCGTGCGGCGCCATGAAGCATGGCGAGCGCATCCTGCTTCCCTATGCGATTTCCGACGCCTTTTCGACCGTCGCCACGATCAAGATTGCGACGCTTCTCGACCAACTCCAGGCTTGAAAGGACTTCGACATGGACAAAAGCACAGCCGGCAACGGTGGATCATGCCGATGCGGCGGCATCGACGCAGCCGAGCACGAAACGCTGGATCGATACGGCATTACCCGCGTGCCCGCCGCAACCTATCTCCGGGACGGGTATCGCTACACCAGCCTTGCCGATGCGGTCGCGCAGGCACGCCGTTCCGGCATGTGACCCGATAATCGGACGCTCCCGGCGACCGAAACTTTGAAGCGCCGCGGGGCACTTCCCAAAACGAAACCCGGCCGGCGCCAGCTGCTCCGCTTGCCCGGCTTTGCCGTTTCCATATCCTGGTGAGGCCGCTGGTTCCGGGCCAGTCCGCCCAGGGCGCGACGGGGGCTACCGATTTCCTCCTGGGATGGAGGCTCGCGGGGTCATGGGCAGGAAATCGGATTCTCAGGTCCGCCGCCCGCTTACCTGCCATGCCAGATCGCCAAGCTTGACCATTTCGCAGCCGCAGACCCTGCAGTGGCCGACGAACCGGCCCCGATCCTGCAGGCTGGTCCTGACGTTGACGACATGGCGACCGAAAAGATTGTGCAAAATCACGATCGCGGTCCTCGTCGGGGTTGAGCGCCTCCTTCACTGTCCCATCGTTCAATCGCTTGTTGGGCGGGAGACAATGGTGCGATTGGAAGATCGGCTGGTTGCGGCGCGCCCGAGTGGGCATTGCTCTCACGCGTCCAGCTGTCGATTGCGCGTTCAAGGTCGCCGCGGCGGCGGCGCGACTGGTAAAACATATTTTCCATCGTTTGCGGGACATGTTCCAGCCCGTGATGGAGGAGCCGGTTCCACAACCGAATGATCCGCCCCAAAGGTCGCGAAGGTTCGTGGATAGCGATCATCGAATAGACTCCCGTCGGGCAAGCGGGAGCTCGATGTCTCTCAGTCACGGGAAGCTTGCGATCGAAATCGGGTGATGGCGCATTCTATCACAGACGGGCATGATGCGGGCATCAATTCGCCACGCAGAACGAGACCTTACACCCGTACCAGCGTGCACCGCCGCGTCCCCTCCGGCTTACCCAAGCCCGGTGCGAAACCCAAGCGGATCACGAGCACAAAAAACCCGCCGATTTCAGTGAGCCTTCTACCTTTCGCGCTTGGCGGTTTTTACCGCTCGATTCTATCATGGATAAGCCTAGGCTCTCCCGGCAAAGACTCTCGAATGCGACCCTTGTGAGAGTTAATGGGGCTTCCTTTGGTCACGACCGCAGAGGATGGAAAAAGCCCTGTCGAAGGATGGGGCTTTTTCTGGCCGGCCGGTCCATTCGTACCACCATCGCCCCCTCCGGGGCGCCGGACCCGATCATGATGGCCGATTGCGGTCAGACGGCTTTGCGGTCAGGATTGAAAGAAGCGGACATTGTTCTTGAGGACGGCGTCCCGGCTTAGCCCGTCGCAAAAAGCGCCGAGTGACGCTCTCGTAATTCGGCCTTTTGCACCTTCCCCATGGCATTTTTGGGAAGTTGATTTGCGAATAGGACTTTTCGAGGTTGCTTGAATCGCGCCAGTTTATCGACAAGGGCACTAGAGATGATTGCAGGATCGGCAAACCCCTGCTCGCGCGGCACCACCACAGCCACGACGGCCTCACCCAGATCCGGGTGCGGAATGCCGATCACCGCCACTTCCCAGACTGCATCGAGCTCGCCGATCGCCTCTTCCACCTCGGCAGGATAGACGTTGAAACCGCCCGCGATGATGAGATCCTTCTGCCTGCCCACAATGGACACATAGCCGCGTTGATCGCTGCGCCCCAGATCTCCCGAGATGAAATAGCCGTCGCGAAACTCCGCGGCCGTTTTCTCGGGCTGGCGCCAATAGCCCTTGAATACGTTGGGCCCTCGAATTTCGATGACGCCCACATCGCCCTGCGGGAGCGGACGGCCGGTCGCGGGATCCGCGATCCGGATTTCTACGCCCGGCAACGGCATCCCGACGGTGCCCGGTATGCGGTCGCCATCATAGGGGTTGGAGGTATTCATATTGGTCTCGGTCATGCCGTACCGCTCGAGAATGGCATGCCCGGTACGCGCACTGAATTCGCGGTGCACATCGGGCGCCAATGGTGCGGACCCCGAGATAAACAATCGCATATGGGCAACAAGATCGCGGTCGAACCCGGCCTCGCCCAGCAACCGGATATAGAATGTCGGCACGCCCATCATGACCGTCGCGCGCGGCAGCGCCGCCATAACCGCCTCGATTTCGAAACGTGGCAGGAAAATCATGGCACCGCCGCAGGCCAAGGTGACGTTGGTCGCCACGAACAGGCCGTGGGTGTGGAATATCGGCAGCGCGTGAAGCAGCACGTCGTCGGCCGTGAACTGCCAAAGGTCGCGAAGCGTATAGGCGTTCGATGCAAGATTGCCATGGCTCAGCATCGCTCCCTTCGAGCGGCCCGTCGTTCCCGATGTGTAGAGGATGGCGGCGAGATCGTCATCGTCCCTCGCGACCGTTTCGAAGCGCGAAGGGGCCTGATGCGCCCGCGCGGCGAGCGTGCCCTCGCCTGCCGCGCCCAGCGTCTCGACCCTGACCAGGCCGGCCGCACTTTGGATCGCGCCGATCTTCTCGGCCACCGCGGGGTCGGCAACGAACAGGCTCGGCTCGGCGTCGCCGATGAAATATTCGAGCTCGCCGATCGTATAGGCGGGGTTAAGCGGCAGGAAAATCGCACCCGCGCGCAAGCATCCAAGATAGAGCATCAGCATCTCGGCGCTCTTCTCGACTTGCACCGCGACACGGTCGCCGATCGCGACGCCGAGGTCGCGAAGCGTATGGGCGTAGCGCGCCGACTGGGATTCAATGTCGGCATAGTGGAGCACGCGGCCGTCGGGCAGCCAGGCAAAGACCCGGTCGGGATCGGCCGAAAAATCTGCTGCGAGACGGCTGTAAAGATTGCTCATCCTTGGAATTCCATCGACTTGCTGTGGGACTCGAGTTTCGTCATCAACTGGCGGAAGGGTTTGCCGACCGGGATCGCGCCGCGATTGGCGAACCGCTCGTGCAGCTCCTCGACTGCGGGAAGGTCATAGAGATAATTGACCATCAACCCCGCACTCTCGCGAAGCCCTTTCCCGGAACTGTCACCCATCCAGTTCAGCTGCTCTAGCCGTGCTCCGTTGCCGAGGTGGAAGCGGGCTACGGGATCGACCGGCCGGCCCTTCGCGTCCTTGACCTTGAGGAAATAGTCAAGCGCACGCGCCAGAAGTCTGTCACGGTGCGATGCCGCCTCGGTCTCTGCCAGCTGCGCCAATTGTGGGTCATCGGTGCGCAGCCAGCGCATGAACCCGGGAACGGGCGAGAGGGTGACGAACTGCCTCAAACCGGAGATTTCGCGTTGCAAATCGGTGGCGACCTGCTTGATCAGGAAATGTCCGAACGAAATGCCCTTCAGCCCGGGTTGGCAGTTGCTGATCGAATAGAAGGCGGCGGTTGTGAAGTCTTCGGTAGCCAGCGGCACACGGTCCGGTGCGAGCAATTCCTGAATGCTTGCGGGCACCGCGTTGGTGAGCGCGACTTCGACGAAGATCAGCGGATCGTCAGGCATG
>CBJKNR010000090.1:0-10260 GCA_966417555.1 uncultured Sphingopyxis sp. | reverse complement strand
CTGGCCGCCGGCGACGCCTTCGAGATCGCGGCTTCGCGGCTCGCGGTGGACCGGGCGCCGACGCCTGCGATCAAGGCGTTCGCGCAGAAGATGATCGACGCGCACACCGTCTCGACCGACAGGCTCAAGAAGGACGGCGCGACGTTGACGCCCGCGATCACGCCCGATCCGGCCCTGTCGGCGGAGCAGCAGCAAAAGCTCGACGCGCTGAAGCCGCTCGCCGGCACGGCATTCGAACAAGCCTATATGGCGGACCAGATCGCGGCCCATGAAACCGCGCTCGGCATCGTCCAGGCCTATGCCGCGAGCGGCAGCGATCCGATCCTCAAGCGTATCGCCGCCGATGCGGTCAAGATGGTTTCGGATCATCTCGACGAAGCGCGTCGGCTTGCGCCGACGGCGACCGGCGCCACCGCGCCATGACGCAGGGCGGCGATCCGGGTCGCCGCCGGAAATGGGAAGGAGAAAGCCCGTGACCATTGCCCCCAGACTACGCCACCAGCTCGACGCGATGGCGGTCGACTATGATCTTCTGAAGCACGGCCCGACGCGGTCGGCGATGCAGAATGCGCTCGCGTGCCAGCTGCCCCCCGGACGCATCGCGAAGGCAGTGCTGATCGACACGCCCGATGACTATCTGCTGGCGGTCCTGCCGTCGGACCGCCGAGTCGCGATCGACGAATTGCGCGGCGAGATCGGCGGCAAGCCGAGCCTCGCTGACGAGAATGCGGTGGCGTCTGTCTTCGACGATTGCGCTGTCGGCGCCGTGCCGCCGCTCGGATATGGCTATGGCATCGCGACCATCGTCGACGACAGCCTCGCCGAAGAACCCGATGTCTATTTCGAAGCCGGCGACCATGTTTCGCTCGTTCATGTGACGGGCGACGATTTCACGCGCCTGATGCGCCCGGCGCGCCACGGCCGGTTCAGCGAGCGCTGGGAAGACATCGAATGACGGACCCGCGATCCGCGGCGAAACCTCCCATCCCTGCGGAGGAAGCGCGGCAGGGTGAGATCATCTTGCGCCGGCGGTGGCAGCGCATTGTTTTTATTGCCGGGCCCGCGGGCTTCGTGCTGTTCATTCTCTTTGCCGGTCTCGCCTATGCATACGGCTTGTCGGGCCCGGAGGTTCTGCCCGGATAGGAAAGGGGCCGCGAGGAGCACGCAGCCGGTCTTGCCAGCCCCGAAAGGAGTGAAACCCGTGACGCTTGGAAAGCAACTTTTCGAAATCGAGCAGGGCTTCTGGCTCTTGGGAAAAGAACATTTCCTGGACCATGTCGACGATCAATGCCTGCTCGCCTTTCCACAGGCCGGCGAGATGCACGGCGTGCATTCGTGCGCAGAGGTCGCGGCCACTGCCACGACCGCCAATCGGTGGCGAAACCTCACGATGAAGGACCGCCACCTGTTGCATGGCGCCGAAAATCTCGCGATCATCAGCTACAGGGCCGAAGTGACCCGCGCCGATGGCGAGCCTTATACTGCCATCGTGAGTTCGGCCTATGTGCGCCGGCCGGCCGGCTGGAAGCTGGCGTTTCACCAGCATTCGCCGGTCTGACTGAACGTATGTCGTGCCGCGAAGGTCGCGTCCGGTCAGGAGGAGATCGGCGCGATTTTAAAGTAGGGCCTGAATTTGAAGGCCTCCTGATCATCTATCTATTGCGTCGCATTCGCAACTAAGTTAGGGGCGCGCGGCCATAGAGATTCAGGGGGTCATATGTTTCGCTCGTTTCGCCCGGTATTCAAACTCGCGCTGCTCGCGACCAGCGCCCTTTCGGTTCCGGCATTCGCCCAGGAAGCCGCCGAAGCGCAGAGCGAAAGCGGCGGGAACGGACAAAGAGACGACACGATCGTCGTGTATGGCAGCGGCATCGACCGCAATACAGCGGCCACCGGGCTCGACCTGACCCCGCGCGAGACGCCGCAGTCGATCACGATCATCACGCGCGAACAGATCGACGACCAGGCGGCGTCGACCGTCGCCGATGTGCTCAAATATACGACCGGGCGGTCGGTGAAGCGCGTCGATCGCGGCCGCAATCTCCTGTTGGCGCGCGGCTTCGACATCACCGCCTTCCAGCTCGACGGCCTGCCCTTCGCGACGGGCAATGTCGGCCTCGAGGAAACGAGCACCGCGATCTACGACCGGATCGAAGTCATTCGCGGCGCCACAGGCCTGCTGCAGGGCGCGGGCGAGCCGTCGGCCTCGATCAACATGGTGCGCAAGAAAGCCGACGCGCGCGAACTCGCCGGCGAGGTGACACTCGAAGGCGGCTCGTGGGACCATGTTTCGGGCATGATCGACATCGGCGCGCCGCTCCCCGCCGACGGATCGGTGCGCGCGCGCTTCGTCGCCGAGGCCTATTCGCAGGACGCCTTCGTCGATCTCGAAAGCAGCAAGGGCCTCACCCTCTATGGCACGATCGCCGCCGATCTCGGCCCGGGGACGCGGATCAATGTCGGGGCAAGCTATCAGCGCGACGAGCGCGACGGCGTGATGTGGGCGCAGCTGCCCTATTGGCATGCCGACGGCACGCGCGCCGACTGGTCGCGCAAGCGGACCACCGGCGCCGACTGGAACGAATGGGACACCACCGAAAAGGCGGCGTTCGTATCGATCGAGCAGGATCTGGGCGGCGGCTGGCAAGTGCGCGGCGACGTCTCCTATTTCCAGCAGACCGAGGATTCGAAACTGATCTGGCTGTGGGGCAACCCCGACCGCACGACCGGGCTCGGCATGGAGGTCTGGCCCTATTGGTACCTCTCGAAGCCAAAGCAGTGGAGCGCCAACCTGCAGGTCAAGGGCGACTATCAGCTGTTCGGCCGCCGGCACGAACTGGTGTTCGGCGCTATGTACAGCCATCAGAAAGGCGGCTGGACCAATCGCGATCCCGACCCCGCGAGCGTCGCGCCGGTCGGCGATTTCAACGCATGGGACGGCAGCTATCCCGAGCCCGTCTGGGGCGAACGCTATCGCATGAGCGGGTTCGGCACGACCGAACAGACCGCGATCTATGGCGTGACGCGCTTCCAGATTCTCGACCGGCTAAAACTGATCGTCGGCGGGCGGCTGAGTTCGTGGACGCGTGACGAGGAAGAGACGGTCAACATGCTCGAACCCTATCGGATCGAGCACAAGAATGTGTTCACGCCCTATGCGGGGCTGATCGTCGACTTCAACGATTATCTTTCGGCCTATGCGAGCTACACGAGCATCTTCAATCCGCAGACCGCGCGCGATCGCACCGGCCGCTATCTCGACCCGCTCGAGGGCGACAATTACGAAGCGGGGCTGAAGGCCGACCTGATGAACGGCCGCCTGCGCGCCTCCGCCGCGGTGTTCCGCGTCGAACAGAGCAATTTCGCTGTTCCCGATATCGATCCCGAGACGGGCGATCCCTATTTCATCCCCGGCACCACCGACGTCGCCTCGCGCCCCGCGAAGGGCGTAGTGTCGAAGGGCTATGAGCTGGAAATGCAGGGTGAGCCGCTGCCGGGCTGGGACATCAGCGCCGGGTGGAGCCACTTCAAGGCGAAGGACCCCGACGGCGTCGATGTGCAGGCGCATCAGCCGCGGCGGGTATTCCGCATGGCGACCAAATATGAATTCGGCGGTGTGCTCGACGGCTTCAGCCTTGGCGGCTCGCTTCGCTGGGAAAGCCGCCCGCCGCAAACCGCGGAGAACCCGGCTACCGGGGAGACCGAGAAGGTGGGCCAGAAGGCCTATGCGCTGGTGAATCTGATGGGCGCCTATGACCTGACCGAGGCGCTGTCGCTTCAGGTCAATGTCAACAATGTCTTCGACAAGGCCTATTACAACACCAATTCATGGTTCGGCGGCTTTATCTATGGCGAACCGCGCAATGTGCGCGTGACCCTGCGATACGGATTCTGATCGGCTGATCGGGGCGGCGCAGCATCGCTGCACCGCCCCCTGACGATGTATCCACTAACCATCGCCCCCCGCCGCGGACAGGCACAGAGTAGCAATCGATGCCGACTCGCGGAAGCCAAAGATCGGCCGTTATCGTGCCGGGGCTCGGGTGAATTGTACCAAAACGCCAAATCGATACCGGCCGCTGCGCGCGCGCCTTACGGCGCGACGAAGGTCAGGGTGGAGACATGGATCGTGCTCGCGACGGTCTTGCCGCCGAGCATGCGTTCGCCGGCGACCTCGTTGCTCGTCGACAGCAGGTAACGCCCTTTGCCGCGATCGGGGGCGGTGATGACGCCCTTGTCGTCGGCGACATAGGCTTTGGTCCAGCGGTCGGGATCGATCACGGTCAGCTTGGCGCCGGGGAGAGGCTTGCCCTGCCACAGCACCGCGAAGCGGTTCCCGTTTGCCGTGATGGGGACGATTTCGAGGTCGAGCGCGTGGCGCGTTTCGGCGCGCCCGGCGCGGGCGTGATAGACGACGCCCAGCAGCTTGCCGCCTTCGCCGGCCCAGGGTTCGAAGACATTGTCGTCGACCAGCCGGACGTCGCCGGGCGTGCTGACCGCAGCTTCGATATGATTGGCGCGGCGTGCGAGCGGAGCGGGCCGGTCGCGGCTCTCGGCGAACAGCGTCGGCGCCTTCAGCTTGGGAAATTCGGGGTCGCCGTTTTCGGGAACGGCTTCGGCCGGTTCGCCGAGATAGATGCGCGCGGGCGCATTGCCGTCGCGCTCGATCCATATCTCATGCGCCGTCGCGGGTGAGGCGAGGAAGCTGACGGCCATCAGCGCGGCGAAAGTCTTTTTCATAAGGGCGTCCCTCCATTTTTTACGAATATGCCTGAACGGCGGTGGGGGCTGCGAGGCGAGCCCGTCGAGCGATATGTGACCGCCGGCGATTCTTATTGCAAACGATTATTACTAGCTTGCCATTGCAATACATTCGCTTTAGCCGCCACCGCTAATTGAGATTGAGTCGCAAAAAAGGGAAATGCCATGACCGTCCGAATGATCGCGCTCTGCGGAGCAGCCCTGGCTTTTGCTGCCAATCCGGTTTGGGCAGGCGAGGGCGCCGACGATGCTGCGTCTGCCGACGCCGCCACCGCCGAAGCCGATGCGGGCACGGGCGAGGACGCCATCGTCGTCACCGGCTATGCCGGAACCAAGACCGATACTGCACTGACCGAGCTGCCGCAGCCGATCAAGGTCATCACCGCCGAACAATATGAGGCGCAGGGCGCGATCAGCATCAGCGACACGGTGAAATATGCCGCGGGTGTGCTCGCCAATCCCTATGGCCGCGACACGCGCGTCGACGGTTTCAATGTCCGCGGGCTCGACGCGCTGCAGTTCCGCGACGGGATGCGCGACATCTTCTCCTATTATGCCTCGATCACGTCGGACCCCTATAATTTCTCGCGCGTCGAAATCATCCGCGGCCCCGCCTCGGTGCTGTTCGGCCAGGGTTCGATCGGCGGCCTCGTCAACCTCGTCAGCAAGACGCCCGACTTCGACACGCGCGGCGAGATCAACCTCGTCTATGGCAGCTACGACCGCAAGGAAGTGCTGGGCGACGTCAACCTCGCGCTCGCCGACAATCTTGCGGTCCGCTTCGTCGGCCGTGCGCGCGACGCCGACACCTATGTTGACCATGTCCCCGACGACCGCGTGATGTTCGCGCCCTCGATCCGCTGGCAGCCCACTCCCGACACCGACATCGTGCTCACGGGCCTCTATCAGGAGGACGATACCGGCTCGACCTCGCAATTCCTGCCGATCGTCGGCACCTTCAGGCCCAACATAGTCGCCGGCGAGCAGCTCGATCGCTACACCTTCGTAGGCAAGGCCGGCTGGGACCGCTATGCCGGCCGTTCGCTGCAGGGCGGCGGATCGATCACCCACCGCTTCTCGGACAATGTGAAGCTCAGCCTCAAGGCGCGCTATATCGACAGCGATCTCGAATATAACACCCATTATGCCGACAGCTACACGAACCCGCAGGACCCCTTTTCGGTCTACGGGACCGACGGCCGCACGATCGGCCTGATCGCCGACGCCAGCGACGCGCGGATGAATGTCTTCTCGACCGACAACAACCTCCAGCTTGGCTTCAACACCGGCGCGAATATCGAGCACAAGCTGCTCGTCGGCATCGACTATAGCTGGAACAGGGTCGCCAAGCGCGGTGTCCTGGGCTCCGAGGTGGTCGACCTCTACGACATCGATTATGACGCGCTGGCGACCTATGATCCCAGCGGCCCCTTCACCAGGGAAAGCCAGAAACAGCTCGGCATCTACGTCCAGGACCAGATCCGCTTCTTCGACCGCGTTTCGGTCGTGCTCGGCGCCCGCCGCGACCGGGTGACCGGCTCGTCGGGCCAGAAGGACAATGCCACGACCTTCCGCGCCGGCATCATCGGCGAGATCGGCGCGGGCTTCTCGCCCTTCTTCAGCTATACCGAAAGCTTCCTGCCGGTCGCCGGCCGGATCGACAATGGCGACGGCAGCTTCGGCGACCCCTATCGGCCGCAGACCGGCACGCAGTACGAAGCGGGCGTGAAATGGCAGCCGACGCCGAATACGCTCGTCACCGCCACCGCCTTCAAGATCAAGGAACGCAATCGCGTCCTCTATCTCGCTGCCGGCGGCACCACCCAGTCGGGTGTGCTCGACACCAAGGGTTTCGAGATCGAGGCTAGCCACACGCTGCCCGGCAATTTCGAGCTGCTCGCCAATTACGGCTATTCGAAACTCAAGTCGGAAACCAACACCAGCCTCGACTATATGCCGCGCCACACCGCGTCGCTCTGGTCGACCAAGACTTTCGGTCTGGCGGACGAGGCGCAGCTGCGTCTGGGCGGCGGCGTCGTCTACAGCGGCAAGAGCGTCTCGACGAGCGACATCTGGTCGATCGTCACGCCGTCGCGCACGACGGTCGACGCGCTCGCCGAGATCAGCTGGAACAACTGGCGCTTCGCGGTCAACGCCACGAACCTGCTCAACAACAAATATTTCGCCTCCTGCCTCGCGCGCGGCGATTGCTTCGTCGGCGCCCCGCGCAATGTGATGGGAACGATCGGCTATCGCTTCTGAAGCAACGGACGGGGGAGTCGGGCTATTGCGAGTCAGTCGCAATGTTGCGATAGGGGTGGCATGAGCAGGGCAGCCCAGATTTTGCGCGGTGCAAGGTGGCGCGATGTCGCGGCGCGAGCGCTGGCCGCGGTGCCGCTCAACTATGCCGTGACCAGTGCGCTGACCATGCTGATCGCGCGGCTTCTGCCCGGCGGCGCCCAGCAGGCGTCGACCGGCGCGACGATATTCTCCTTCGCCATCTTTGCGGCGATTGCGATGATGGCGTTTGCTGTCCGTTCGACCGCGCGCCTGTGGGCAGGGCTGATCGGGACGGGCGTCGCGGCGGCGCTCGCCGACTGGCTCCTCATCGCCGGGGGAGGCCGGCTGTGAAGAATGGTTTCCGGCAATCGATGGCGTGGCTCCACACCTGGACCGGGCTGCTGCTCGGCTGGCTGCTTTTCGCCATCTTCGTCACCGGCACCTCCTCCTATTTCCAGGAAGAGATCACCGCCTGGATGACGCCCGAGGTGCGCAGCGTTCCGGTGGACGGTCCGCAGCGCTTCGCCGCGGCGACCCGCTGGCTCGAACGCGAGGTGCCGGGTGCCGGCGAATGGTCGGTCTATTCGGCGGGCAAGCGCACGGCCGGCCTGCAACTCTACTGGGCCAATGGCCCCGACGCGCCCCCCGACGCGCCGACCTCCGCGCGCCTCGACGGGGCGGGGCGAAAGGTCGAGGCGCGCGAGACGCGCGGCGGCGAGTTCCTCTACCGCTTCCACTACGATCTCCATTACATCAACTGGTATTGGGCGCGCTGGATCGTCGGGATCGCGGCGATGGCGATGCTCGTCGCGATCCTCTCGGGCATCGTCACGCACAAGAAGATCATCGCCGACTTCTTCCTGCTTCGTCTCGGCAAGGGGCAGCGGAGCTGGCTCGATGCGCATAACGCGTCGAGCGTGCTTTTCCTGCCGTTCATCCTGATGATCACCTATACGGGGCTCGTCAGCCTCGGGGTCCAATATATGCCGTGGGGAATCGCCGCCAATTATGCCGACGAAGGAAAGTTCTTCGAGGCGGCGCGCCCCTGGCCGGTGCCTGCCGAAAAGACGGGGCCGGCGCCGCTGACCGCGGTGGGGCCTTTGGTCGAACGGGCCGAGCGTTCATGGGGCGCCGATGCGGGCAGCCTGCGCATCCTCAACCCCGGCGACCGGACCGCGCAGGTGATCGTGTCGACCGCGCCCGATTCGGGCCTGTCGATCCGGCAGCGGTCGCTGACCTTCGACGGCGTGACCGGGAAGCTGATGTCCGCGCACAATCCGTCGGGTGCCGCGACCGCGACCGAGGGTACGATGATCGGGCTGCACGCCGGCCGCTTTGCCAGCATCGTGCTGCGCGCGCTCTATTTCCTTTCGGGGCTGGCGGGATGCGTCATGGTCGGCTCGGGCCTCATCCTGTGGACGGTGAAACGCCGCGCCAGACTGGCCGATCCCGACCGGCCGCATTTCGGGTTCCGCCTCGTCGAGAAGCTCAACGTCGGCGCGATCGCCGGGCTGCCCTTTGCGATCGCCGTCTATTTCCTTGCGAATCGCCTCTTGCCTCCGGGGGCCGCGGGGCGAAGCGAGCGCGAAATCGCAGCCTTTTTCATGGCGTGGGGCGCGATCTTCGTCTGGGCGGCCGTCCGCCCGACCCGGCTTGCCTGGGCCGAGGCGCTTGCGGTGACCGCCGCGTCCTTCGCCTGTGTGCCGATCGTCAGCGCGCTCACCACCGACCGCTCGCTGGTGGCGAGCCTTGCCGCCGGCGACCGGGTCTTCGCGGGCTTCGACCTGTCGATGCTGCTGATCGCCGCCGGCTTCGGCTGGGCGGCGTCGAAGGCGCGGCGCCGCAAGGCCAGTCCGATGGCCGGCGCCGGCAAGCGCGCGGCCGGGCCGCCGGCGACCGACGCCGCATGACCCATTTGCTGCTCCTGCTCCTTGCGATCGCCGGCTTCGCCCTGCTCTGCCTGTCGCGCGAGCGGCATCAGCGCGACCTGATCGGGCGCAAGCTCGCCGTCAGGGCGGCAAGGCTTGCGCGCCGCGGCGGGCTGCTGCTTCTCGGCCTTGCCTTTCTGCTCGCGGGCCTGCGGTTCGGATGGGCCGTCGGGGCGCTCGAGTGGCTGGGGCTGTCGAGCGTCGGTGCGGTGCTGGCGATGGCGCTGCTTTCGCACCGGTCGGCGGCGAATTCCCCGCCGCGCAAACCGCGATAAGCCTCGGCGCGAAGCCGAATCGGCGAGGGTCGACGCCCGTGCGGGCTGGCGCGGCGCGGGGGCGCTTCCTATCTAGGCCGCGATGACAGGCGGGGTGAACAGACAGATCGTGATCGGCCGGCTGAAGGCGAAGCCGCTGCTGGCAGGGCAACTGCTGTGCGGCCTCGCCGCGGCGGCGCTGATCGTGCGGCAGGCGAGCGCCGCATGGGGCGACGGCGCGGGCGAAGTGCTGCGCATGCTGTTGTTCGGCAATCTGCTGGTAACCGCGGGAATCGCCGCGGCGCTGCTTGGCTTTGCCGCCTTCTTCCGCGCGTGGCGGCGGCGCGACGCCTTCATCTGGCACGACGGCGCGCGGCTCCATCGCGGCGCGTCGGACAGCTGGCCGCTGCCGCTCATCCGCGACGTGGTGATCGCGAGGAACGACCTCGGCATCGCATCGCTGCGGCTGGTCGTCGACGACGACAGCGAGGTGACACGCGAGCTGGTGAAGCTCTACCTGCTCGCGGATTCGCCCGAGGCGGTGCGCGGCGGGGTGATGTTCGCGGTCGCGGGGCTGCGCGGGTTTCCGGCGGGGTCGGTGATGAATTGAGCGGACGGCCGCGCGCGGCGCGGCGCCAAAGTTCAGGAAAGGTCAGCCTCATCGCACGGCGACGCGCGCGGCGGTTCGGCGGGCACCGCGACGGCATCGTCCGCGTCGTCGCGATACCAGCGCGGCAGTTGTCCGTCGCATTGATCGGCGACATCGAGCGCGACCGCGAGATCGCCGGGCGCCATCAGCGCTTCGGGCGCGGCGGGCGGCGCGGGGTGCAGATGGACCAGCGCCTCGGCCACCGGGGTGGCCGCCGGCGCGGGGGCGGTGCCGCGGGCCGCGGCATCGCGGAAACAGTCGGGGCCATAGGCGCGCAGCAGGAACATCAGCAACCGGTCGCTCTGGCGCAGGCGGCGGCAGACGCGGTTGCCGTCGCGGTCGAACACCGGCTCGTCGGTGCCGACGAGCGTGCGTTCGACGGCGGCGT
>CBJKNR010000089.1:0-10359 GCA_966417555.1 uncultured Sphingopyxis sp. | reverse complement strand
GCCTACGATCGCCTGTTTCGCAGATGGTTTGTGCTGGGCTGGCCCGCTTTCGGCGGGCTGGTCGTCATCTTCTGGCTGATGGTGACCAAACCCGCATGGTAGCGCGCGTCCTGATCATCGGCGGCTATGGCAATTTCGGCAGCTATATAGCGCGCAGCCTTGCCAGTGACGGGAGCATCCGTCTGCTGATCGGTGGACGGTCGGCGGACAAGGCAAATGCGTTTTCGGCATCGCTCGAAGCCGCCAACGCCGCCGAGGGCCATGCGATCGACATCGACGGCGACCTCGCCGAAGCACTTGCCTCAATCGCGCCCGACGTCGTCATCCACACCACTGGACCTTTCCAGACACAGGATCATCGCGTCGCACGGGCATGCATCGCACAGGGCTGCCATTATCTCGACCTTGCCGATGCGCGGGAGTTCGTGGCGACGATCGACCGGCTCGATTCCGAGGCAAAGGCGAAGGATGTGCTAGTCGTCAGCGGAGCCAGCTCCGTTCCTTGCCTGACTGCCGCCGTGATCGACGCCTATCTCCCGTCCTTCGCACGGCTGGAGGCTGTCGATTATGGCATCAGCGCGGCTCAACACACCAATCGAGGTCTGGCAACGACCTCCGCTGTGCTCAGCTATGTCGGCAAGCCGATCGAGATGCTTCGTGATGGCGCGATGAAAACCGTCTATGGCTGGGAAGATACCCATGCCGTGCGCTATCCCGGCCTTGGCACCCGTCTTTTCGGCAATTGCGATATTCCCGACCTGACACTGTTTCCCGGGCGCTATCCCACGCTCCGATCGATGCGCTTTTGCGCGGGGCATGAGTTGAAGACCCTCCATATCGGCACGCGCATATTGGGCGTGCTGGTACGGGCGGGAATGATCGGATCGCTCAGCGACTATGCGGGAGCGCTGCTCAAGCTCGCTTTCACGTTCGACCGGTTCGGGTCCGGACGGAGCGGCTTTCACATGTTCATGAGCGGCTTGGGCCATGACGGCAATCCGCTGGAGCGGCGCTTCTGGATCATCGCGAGGTCGGGCCATGGCCCCTATATCCCGTGCATGCCGGCGATCCTGCTGGCCCGGCGGCTGGCAAGAGACAAGGTTATGCAACGCGGCGCGAAGCCTTGCGTCGATCTGATCGATCTCGACAGCTATCTCGGGGCGCTCTGCGATCTCGATATCGAGATTATCCGGGACGACTTTGATGCCTGAGGTCTCGAGGCAACCGTTCAGCTATCGAGATCATCCCGCGGTCCCCGATTTCGATGACAGCAGGGCGCTGTTCGTGTTCGACGGCATCTGCGTGCTGTGCTCGGGGGGCGCGAGCTGGATCATGCGGCATGACAGCAAAGCGCTCGTCAACTTCACACCCGCGCAGGAAGTGCTGGGTCGGGCGCTCTATGCCCATTACGGTATCGAGATGGACGAGAGCTATCTGCTGATCGCGGATGGCCGCGCGTACACCGCCTCTCGCGGCTATCTGGAGCTTTGCCGGATATTGGGGGGCTGGTGGCATGCCCTCCGCATTGCCGCCGTCATCCCCGAGCGCCTCCGCGACTGGCTCTACGCCCTGATCGCCCGCAACCGTTATCGCTGGTTCGGCAAAGCCGACTATTGCGCTCTTTTGACCAAAGAGCAGCGTCAGCGATTGCTATCTCCATAAGATGAGGATGGCTTGGCTCCGGGCGGGTCTTCCGACGCGTCGTCGAGATGCGCCGACGTGAAATGATGGGGTAGTCCGCGCAAGAGATTTGGCCGAGGGGGCGTCGGCTCGCCGTATCGGTTGCACGGCCGGGCAACATCGCAATTGGCGCGCCGTCGCGCGACGCGGCATAACCGCCGCTCTTGTCCGACCGGAGCCTTTCATGCCCAGATCCTTCGGCGCGATTGCCGCGCTGTGTCTCGCGAGCGCGATACCGTTCGCCGGTTCCGCCGCACAGGCGCAGGAGGCCGCGCCCGCCGCGTCGCTTGTGGTCGGTGCCAAGGTCTATGACGAGAATGGCGAACAGGTCGGCCAGATCGCCAGGGTTTCAGGGGACCGGGTTGCGGTGTCGATCGACGGCAACGGCCTTGTGGTTCCGAAAAGCGCCTTTGTGAAGGGCGCCAAGGGCCCGGCGCTGAAAGCGCCGAAGGCGAAGATTGTCGCAGTCCTGAGGCAGGCCGAGGCCGATGCCGCGGCGGTCGAAGGCGCGTTGAAGCCGGGCGCCGAGGTGCGGAGCGCCGACGGTACTGCTGTGCTCGGCAAGGTCACGGCGCTGGCGCCGCAGGGCGCGGTGCTCGCGACCCGCGAGGGCAATATCACCATGCCCCGCGCCGCATTTTTCCTCTCGGAGAAGGGGCTGGCCGTGAAGATCAACGAAAAACAGTTTCTCGCCGGCGTGAAAGCGGCGCGGGCACAGAAGAAGGGCGGCTGACCCGCGCGCGCGTCGGCTTCAGGGTTCCAGATAGGGCGATTCACCGCCGAGGCTATCGTTCGTGTGACGGACAATTACGTCGCATAGACACGCGGCATCGGAACAGGCGTCGCGCTTTGCGATGAAAGCGGCATCGCGCGGTGGATCGCTCCGGTCGACTTCCTGTTTGGTTGCATTCTCGGTTGCATAGACCCGGGCAAGGTCGTCGAGGCGGCCCATCTGCCAAAGTCCGGCAGGATATTCGTCCAGCGAGTCGCACATCAGCTGATGCGCCTTCACGGTCGGGGCATCGCAGCTGATATCGGACAGGATGTCCGCATAGGACAGTTCGAGCCTTGCGATGCTCTTTTCAACCGCGGCAAAGTCCACCTTGCAGCTCTGCGCGAGCGCTATCTGGGGAACCAGCAGCAACGCGATCGCCAGAACCGCGCGAGGTGCAGTGCCGTGAGGCCGTGACAATATGGGCATGGGGACACTTCCTTTACCAAGGGACAATCTTGACCAGGGGACAATCAGACGCCGCAGATCAGCTCGCTCTGACCGCGCGACTTGGTGCTGGCATCGGTGGGGCGGATCGTCGTCACGACCGCGACATCGTCATCGACGGCAAAGTCGCCGTTCTTGTCGATCTTGAAACCCATCTGCCGGAAAGCGGCCTGGACCTTGCTTGCCGGATCGCCGAACGCGACACCTTGCCATTCATAGCCGACGATCACGGCCGTCACGCGCAAACCGCGAAATCTTTTGTCGACCGGAAAGTCATATTCTTCCCCGGTCTCTTCGATATTCTGCCCGTCGCGTGCCTTGCGGGCCTTTTCGAAATAGGCATCGAGTTCGGGGCCGAGTTCGCAGGTGCGTGCGTCGAACTGGATAAGCGAATTGGCCACCGCGCCTTTCGCCGGCGAGGGTTCGGTCGCGCAGGCCGAAGCCGCGGACGTATAGCCGACGCCGCCACCGGGCAGCCCGATTTCGGTAAAGCCGTCGGCGGTCGCACCGACCAGCCGAACCGCTGCGCCGGGCTTCAGAACCATTTTGGAGGCAGCGCCCGGCTGAGCGCTTTCCAGCACGGTGCACTGCGCGGTCGTGATGCGGTCGCTGCCGTCGAGGCTTGCCAGCGCGGGCGGGGCGGCTTTCGCAAGGTTGGCGAGGCTGACGAAGCCGCTGCCACCGTCGAGCCTGAGCCATTGCCTGCCACGCTCGTCGGTCACGAGGGTGCCGCTCGCCTTTTCGCCGCGTTTCAGCGACCCGACGATTTTCGATCCCTGAAGCGACGCCTGATCGCGCAAATTGGCCTCGGCGACGGCATAGAGCGTTGCCGTCTCCGCCGTGGCGCGGTCCTCGCCTGCGCCGGTGCTTTCGATGGTGTCGGCCTTTTCCTCCGAGCTTGAGAGGCCGAGCCAGGCCCCGCCGCCGATCGCGACGGCCAGCAGCGCCGCGCCGCCGAGAAGCAGGCCGGTCCGGCGCGGTGCGGGTGAACCGCCCTCGGCGTCAACGTCGACGGCCGGCACGGGCGCGGGGGCGATGGCGGGCGAAGCGACGGGGGCGGCGGCACTTCCCGTGCCCGAAACCGCCGCGCCGCATCCCGCGCAGAAGCGCGCATCGGGTGAAAGCGCCGATCCGCATTCGGAGCAAAATTTCGCCATTCCTTGTCGTCCTTTGATTCGTTGAAGCGCATCTCGCGGGCTCCGCCTAGCCAGCAATTGTGCATCGACGATGTGATCGACCGCACATTGAACGAATAATCAATGAAATTCGTATGATAGACGCCGATCCGGGCCGACCCGCAATTTTTCGCGAAAAAGCGTCCCCAAGCGGCCCGTGCAAATGGTTTTCGACGCTTTAACATCATGCTAGCGCCAACGAAATGGTGAGCCTGATCACAATCCCGCGCATTCGATCCGCTACGAAGGCTTTCGAGACCGGCGGAAGCGATTCCCGCCGCCGATAAAAAGGATGATCGATAATGTCCCATCGCCGATTGAGCTTCCTCGCCGTAATCGCCGCGGCACCGCTTTGGGCAGGTGTGCCCGTGGCGATTGCCCAGGAAGCTCCGGCGAGCGAGCTCAACGACGACCAGCAGAAGATGCTGGACCTGATCAACAAGGGCATGGAGTTCGAGCGCGCGGACAAACCCGTCGAGGCCGAGCGCATCTATCGTCGCTGGATCGGGGAAGCGACGAAACGCTATGGCGCGGACGGGCTGATCACCAGCCTCGGTTACCGGCTGCTCGCCGGCAGCCTCGAAACGCAGAACCGCCTCAAGGAAGCCGAGCCACTCTGGAAGCGCCTGCTCGACATCAACCGCGCACAGCTTGGCGAAGACGACGACGAGACGCTGACCGCCTACATGTTCCTCTCGTCCAACTATATCAGGCAGGGCCGCCCGGGCGACGCACTGCCGCTGCGCCGTGCGATCCTCGCAAAGCGGATCGCGCAGCGAGGGGAGAAAGACGGAAAGACGATCATCGCGACGGCCAGCCTCGCTGCGGTCCTCTCCGATCTCGGCGAGATGAAGGAAGCCGAGACGCTGTTCCGCAAAGCGCTCGCCACCAGTCTCGAAGTGAATGGCGAAAAGCACCGCGAGACCGCCACGGCCTACAGCAACCTTGGCGACGTGATGCGCAGCCTCGGCCGCTATGACGAGGCGGAGCCGCTGCTCGAGAAGGCACGCGTGATCGATGAGGCGCTGCCGGAGACGACGAGCGCCGACATCGCGCTCCGCTATTACAACAGCGCGGTGAATTTTGGCGACATGGGCCGCTTTTCCGAGGCGGGCGTCGCCGCCAACAAGGCGCTCGACCTGTGGCGGACGAGCAAGGGCGACGATAGTCCGCAGGCGGCGCTGGGTTATACTGTCGTCGGTTACGCCCTGATGTCGGAAGGCCGCTTCGCCGAGGCCAATGGCGCCTATCGCAAAGCGCTCGACATCCGCCGCGCCCGGCTCGGCGAAGAGCATCCGCTGACCGGCGAGGCCTATAACAATCTTGCAATCAACATGGAAAATCAGGGCCAGCCGCCGAGCGTGATCGAGCCGATGTTCCGCAAGGCGCTCGATATCACGCGCGCATCGCTCGGCGAGACCAGCCAACGCACGGCAACCCTCTATGCCAATGTCGCGCATATCCTGAACGAACAGGGGCGCTATATCGAGGCCGAGCCCATGTATCGGCGCGCGCTCGACATTCAGGAGCGGATCACGGGCACCGAACATCCCTCCTATGCGACGACGCTCCTCAATCTTGCCTTCAACATGAACGACAACGGTCGCAACGATCAGGCCGAGCCGATGATGCGACGCGCGCTCGGCATTTTCCGCGCCAAGTTCGGCGACGACAATCCCGAAACGGCGTGGGCCTATACCAGCCTCGGCTCGACGCTCGGCGCGCGCGGCCGCTACAGGGAAGAGGCCGAAATGACGGCCAAGGCGCTCGATATCCGGCGCCGCCTGCTCGGCGAGGAGCATCCGCTGACGGCGGTCGCCTATAATAATGTGGGGGACGCGTTGGTCCGCGCCGATCGCGCGCAGGGCGACAAGGCGGCCGAGCCCTATTACCGCCAGGCGCTCGCGATCCTGCTCCGTGCGGTCGGCGAAGCGCATATCGACACCGCGCACGCTTACAGCCGGATTGCATCCAGCCTCGCGCGGCAGGGACGAGCGGCCGAGGCGGAGCAGGCGGCGGCAAAGGCGGTCGCGATCGTGCGCCGCCTGAACGAGCAGGTCGCTGCGGGTGCGAATGCGGTCGCGCTGTCGGCGCTCGACCGGCAGCAGGCCGATCCGGGCCGCAGCATCTATACCACCTATATGAACGCGGCCTTTGCGCTGATGAGCGATACGCCGGACGCGGCGGGACAGTCCGCGATCCAGAATCGTGCCTTCCTCGCCGCCCAGGACGCGATCAGCTCGGCGTCGGGCCGCGCCGTGCTGCAAACCGCCGCGCGCGCCGCCGCCAAGACGCCGCAAATGGCCGAAGCGGTGCGCCAGGAGCAGGATCTTGCAGCGCGGGCGAACATGCTCGACAAGAATCTGCTTCGCGCGCTCAGCGACCGCAAACCGGTCGAAGCCACGCGGCTTCGCGGCGAACTCGACGCCGTGCAGGCGCAGCTCGCGGAGATCAGCGCGTTGATCGACCGAAAATATCCCGCCTACCGCGAGCTGGTGTCGCCGCGTCCGATCAGTCTCGCCGAAACGCAGAAGGCGCTGCGTCCCGGCGAGGCGCTGCTGCTGATGACCGAAGCGGCGAACACCTTCCATCTGTTTGTCGTGACCCCGACCGCCGTGGGCTGGAGCCGTCCGGGCCGCGAGATCGACGTCATCCTCAAGCAGATTTCGGACCTGCGTTGCGATGTCGACTATGCGACCTGCACCGATGCGCGCAAAGCCGAGCTCGACGCGCTGCCAACCACCGAAAAGGAGCAGGAAGGCCAGCGTCGCTTCGATCTCGATACGTCGCACGCGCTGTATCAGGCGCTGATCGAGCCGGTCGAGCCGCTGCTCGAGGGGACCAAGCGCCTCTATGTGACGAGTTCGGGCAAGCTCGGCGATCTGCCGCTCGCCCTGCTCTCCACATCCGCCCTTCCGGCAGGCGCCGACATGGCCGATCCCGATGTGCTGGCCCGCGCGCAATGGCTCGCCAATCGCTATGCCTTTACCAGCCTGCCGTCGGTCGCGTCGCTTACGCTCGCGCGTGATCCGCGCGCCAGGGCCGGCATCGAAAGCTTTCGCGGCTACGGAGCCCCTGTCCTGCTCGGCGGCGACACCGGTTCGCGCGCGGCAACCGGCGTCGGGGTTTTCGACGCCGTCTCGGACGCGGGCTCACCGCTCGCCGACCCCGACGCGCTCCGCAAGCTCGCGCCGCTGCCCGGTACGAAGGTCGAGCTTGCGGCGATGGCAGAGCTGTTCGGCGCGTCGGACAAGAGCCTGACGCTCGATCGCGCCGCGACCGAAGCGGCCTTGCGACAGGATGCCACGCTGGCGAACAGCCGCGTGATCGCGATCGCGACGCACGGCCTGCTTCCCGATCCGCAGCTCGGACTGGGCGAACCCGGCCTCGTTATGACGCCGCCGGCGACGCCGAGCGATCTCGACGACGGCCTGCTGACCGCGACCGAAGCGGCGCAGCTCGATCTTTCGGCAGACTGGGTTATCCTTTCGGCGTGCAACACGGCATCCGCCAGCAATTCGGGCGGCAGCGACAGCCTGTCGGCTCTTGCCCGCGGCTTTCTCTACGCGGGCGCCGAAGCGCTTCTCGCCAGTCACTGGCGCGTATCCGACGATGCGACCGCGGCGTTGACGGTCGAAACGCTCATGGCGCGGCGGGCGGATTCGGGGATGACGCGCGCGCAGGCGCTGCAGACAGGTATGCAGGCGATACGGACCGGCAAGCGCGCGGACGGGAGCGCGGTTCCCGGATGGCGCGTCGCATGGGCTCATCCCTGGGCTTGGGCGGCGTTCACCAATATATCCAACCGCGACGAATAGGTCGCTGCGATCGGCAGGGACGATTGCCTGACGCGGCCACCGCCTCTTGTTCTACAAGATTCCGTTCTGCCTCAACACGTTGGCGACTATCGGCTCAATCACCCCCAGCATCCGGTTGAACCCGAGATCGCTGGGATGGGTGCCGTCGACAGTCGCCTCGCCGTCATGGCCGAGCAATTCGTCCGCGGGGATCACGGTGAGCCCCTCGATGTCGGTCAATTTGTTGACCTCGGCGAGCATGGCGGCGTTCTGCCTGGCCATGGTCTCGGCCCAGACCCGGTTGAAGCGGCTCAGGTCGCGGATGATGCTCATCACGATGATAATCGGGGCATGCGGCCGCCTCGAGCGCACGGTGCGGATCAGATTGCCGGCACGCTCGGCTATCAGTTCCGGACTGGTATTCGGCACGCAGTCCAGCATGTAGGCGTCTGCATCGACATCGGCGACCAGCCGGGCGGCCGCGGGTTCCATCTTGGCCGAGCCGCTGACCCCGAGATTGACGAATTCGAGACCGAGGTGACGCGAAAGCTGCGCCGGATAGGCCATGCCCGGGCGACTGGCCGAGGCGCCCTGGACGATCGAGCTTCCGTACAGCGCCACGCGCTTGCGAAACGGATTGGCGGCCCCCTTCAGCCAGCTGCCGGGCGCGATGCCGATCTCAAGGCTCTTCAACTCCCGATAGAGCGGCAGATAGAGCAGGCATTCCTTCTCGCTATTGTCCATGTTCAGGACGAGATTGTCGTCATTGCAGGCCGTGCCATCGCCGGGACGTCCGACGCCGGCCCAGAGCCACGCTCCGCCGCGCCGGATGTAAAGGTCGAGCCCGCGCTCGGCAATCGGGGACATATTCGCGCCTTGCTTCCCGTCGGCGGTAAACCATCGGGCGGCGATCATCGGGCTGTTGGTCGTGAAGCCAAGCGCCAGGCCGGCCGGGTTCGTCAGCCGTTCCATCACCGCCGCGGGCAGGTCGGGATAGGAGCCGGGGGCGATCCGGTGCCAACCACCCGGCCGATCGGGAAAGGCGCGACCGATCACCGGCAACCGCGCGGCATCGGTGAAGATCGGCGGCGCGGGGGTTTGCGCGCCTGCCGCACCTGCGCCGCTGCCGAAAGCCCACAGCACTGCTGCGCCCGCCAATGCCTCGCGCCGCGAATATTGCGTGTTCATGTTCGTGAGATCCGTTTTTGCGTTGGCCGCCCGGAGATGGCGTCGGAACGCGTGCCAAGGTCCTGCGAAACCACTATTCATTTTTTCGATAATAGCTGGCTGGGCGCGGTCAGCGCGTGGATCGGCAAGAGCGCCGCTCCGATCGATACCGCAGCGCCCCCCAGGTCGGATGAGCGCAGGTCCGGCGGCGCGATCCGGACGGGTGGCCGCATCAGCTGGGCACTGCGCAGTCTGCCTTCCAGTTTCTGCAGCATGGATTTTGGCAGCAAGCTGCTCAACACGATCACGCCGGGATCGAACCAGGCGATGCTTCCGTCTACTATCGGTTCCAGCTGAGCCGCCGCGCGTTCGATCCAGTTCTCGACTATTGCGGTGTAATTCTCCGTTCGTTGCTCAAAATCGGCAAGCGAGGAGATGTCGCAGCCTGCCGACGCCAATGTCGCCAAAAGATCGACGCAGGAAGGCCTTGGCCGATCGTCCGGATAGAGGCGGCCAATATCGCCGGCATTGCCCATCTCGCCCTTCAGCAGTTCACCTGCCGCGACCACGCCAGCGCCGATGCCGTGCCCGAGCAGGATGACGATGACCGTCGAATACTGACCGATCAAACCACCTGCATAATATTCACCAAGGGCCGCGGCATTGGCGTCGTTCTCGATCCAGACCGGCAGCCCCAGATAGTCGCCGATCACTTTATCCAGCGGTACGTCGCGCCAGCCTTCAAGGCCCGTCACGGTCCAGCGGCGCGTGCCATCGCGGCTGATCGCAGCGCCCGGCACGCCGATCCCCACGCCGAGCAGCCGACGCGTGAGGAGCGATTTTTCCGCCGTCAGACCGTGGAGTATCCGCATCAGCGTGTCGGCGAACACGCGTGGTTCGGGACTGTCGAACGCCTCGGTGGCGGTGCCGACGGAAGCGCCGGCATAATCGAGCAACGTGACCTCGAGCAGGCCGCGGTGAACCGCCACCCCGACCGCATAGCCACCGCGCGCGGAGATGCCGAGCGGCACGGCAGGTCTTCCGCGCATACGGTCGGCGTCGATGTCCAGTTCTTCGATGAGATCGAGCGCAACCAGCTCGCGGGTGATCTTGGTCATTGCGCTGTTGCTGGCTTTCAGCCGCAATGCAAGGTCGCTACGCGAAACCGGGCCATTGCTGCGCAGCTGCCAGAGAACCTGTTTCTGGTCCTCGCCGAGATTGATCTTTGCCCTGGATTTCACCCCGACCCCCGAAATGCACCGGCCGAGAGGACGCCGGCCAATGCCCTCTATCATCATTTAATTATTTTTCAAAAAAATAT
>CBJKNR010000088.1:0-10364 GCA_966417555.1 uncultured Sphingopyxis sp. | reverse complement strand
GACCGCCAAATGCTACGGCGGCGACGCGACCCGCAAGAAGAAGCTGCTCGAAAAGCAGAAAGAGGGCAAAAAGCGGATGCGCGAATATGGCAATGTGAACATTCCGCAGGAGGCGTTCATTGCCGCGCTGCGGATGGGGGACGATGCATAGCCGGGCAGCCGCTTTGCACCCGGTTCATGGGGCGCCGGAGGCTGACGGTGGCGCGCCCGGCCGAGGCACCTTGCGGTCCGTCGGCGCGAAGGCCGCGATCGACGGCGAAAGGCTCAGCCATCGGAGATCGTCTCGTCTTCGATCGCCGCGGTGATCATGCGATCCCATATCGCGGCGTCGCCGACGGCGACCATGCGGCCGCTCGGCTCACGGAGCGTGCGCAGCACGGCGAGCGCGGCGTCGCTATATTCGGGCCAGCTGTCGTCGACCGCGCGCCCGGCCGAGGCGAGATCGCCTTCGGCGTTCCGGCTGAGCGCATGGGCGGCGAGCACGCGCGCAACGCGTTCGACGGGGGCGGTTTCCGCGGCATCCAGCAGCTCCTGGCGATTATCGGTCATCTTTCGTCTCCTTGTCCGGTTTGTTGTCCGGTTTGAACTCGCTCAATCCCGGCCCCGCACCGGCCGGCCGTTCGCGAGAACGCGATAGTCGACCCGGTCGGCGGATATGGCGGTGCTGCTATTCATCCCCGGCCAGCCGGACACGGATGGCGCCGATCGAACCCCAAGGGAGGCATTCGGCGATGCGGCGGCGATCGACGATCGTCGCGAAGGTCGCGCCCTGCGGATCGGCCGCGAGCAGCTTGCCGTCGCGCCACACCGGCTCGCTCTCCGCTTTCGAGAGATAGCGGACCGGCGGCGGATTGTGCCGGTCGGCGGCGAGCAGGCGGCCGAGGAACTGGAGCATGACGTCTCCCGTCTATCCCATGCCGATGTCAGGCGGCGGCGAAGCCCGCCTTGTTCATGACGCTGGTCACATGGTCATTGCCTTCGTCGCCGAGCGCAATACGCAACCTGGGGAAAAGTTCCTCTTCCTCCGACCGGATATGCTTTTCGAGATCGCGGCGGAATTCGCGTACCTTCGCGATCCACGCCGGATCGGAAGGCGAAAGCTCGGACAGGTCGAACAGATATTGCTTCACATAACCATGGTCGTGGACGAGCTCGTCCGCCGCCTCGACCTGTCCGTGGTCGCGCATCGCGGGATAGACCACATTCTCTTCTTCGAACGCATGTTTGCCGAGTGCGTGCTTGAGCTGGGCGAAAAGCATCTTGCGGCGGATCATGTTCCTTTCGGTCGTCGCTTCAATCGCGTCGAAGATCTTGAGCGTCGCGCGATGCTCGGCCTTCAGACCTTCATCCCATTCGCCTTGCGCTGCGGTCACGCCTTGGACGACCGCCTTGCGGCCGAAGTTGGCGGCGATACCGACGATCACGCCGGCGGCGGCTGCACCGATAAGGGCAGCGGGGTGCTTGAGAGCGGGTGATGAAAGAGCCGTCATTTTGATCTCCTGATGAATTCGACCGGAACGGTCAGGGATGTTCGAGCCGCGTCTCGACACGGATGAGCGACACCGCGGTCCGCCGCGGCTGGGTCAGCATGAAGTGCGTCGCGACCGCGATATCCTCGGCGCGCAGCATCTTGTCGGCGTGGATCAGCTCGCGCTGTTTCTCGGGCGGAAATTCGGGATATTGGAAATCGGCGCCGGTGAAGCCGGGCTCGATCAGCCCGACCTTGATATCTTCCTCGGCAAGCTCCTTGCGAAAGGACGCAGCGAAGCCCTGGATGCCCGCCTTGGCGGCGACGTAGATCGAGCTGCCGGGCGTTTTCGACACCGCCGACATCGACCCGATAAAAATGATGTCGCTGCCCGCGTCCATCCTTCGCGCGGCTTCCTGCGCGCACACGAGATAGGCGGTAAGGTCGGTTTCGAGCTGGTAGCGCGTTTCGTTCTCGCCGCTCTCGGCGAGCGCCGCCGCGGGAATGGCGGCGTTGATCACCGCGATGTCGATGCCGCCGAGATAAGCCTCGGCCGCCTCGAAAAAGCGATCGACATCATCGGCGATCGAGAGGTCTACATTGATACCGTCGCCATATCCGACCTCGGCGACCCGCTGTAACGCGTCGTCCAGATGTTCGGGGTTGCGCCCACAAACGAAAACCTTGACCCCATGACTGGCGAGCAGGACGGCGATCGCGCGGCCGATGCCGGTAGTGCCGCCGGTGATGACAGCGCGGCGACCCTTTATCTCGGGGAGTTCGGTATGGGCGTCTTTCTCGTCGATCATGCCCGGCTCCTGCGGCGCCCCCGCCTCGCCGATTGACGATCCGGACAGCGCGAAGTTCCGTATGGCGCCGCCGGACACCGCTTCTTTCTGGGAAATCCTGATCCAGGTTAAGAGCGGCGCGCGCCGACGGCAGGGACGACGAAGCGCAAAAATCACCGGCCCACAAGGCCGCCCGGGAAGCCATCCGCATGTCGGGCAAGATGTTCTGCCGGTCCGGTCCCGAGCGGCGTATTTCAAGAGGTCGGGATGGACCGGATGCATCGACGGTCATCAGCCGAAGGAAGGGGAGCTTCATAACCTCGATCAATTTCGCGAATTATTTTCGCAGTTCGGCTCGGTGCCGCACCGGACGCCTGCAACTTTCGGCGGCGGATTTCATTTGGACGGGGCAGGGTACAGGAAAGGGACTGCCATGAAACCGACCGACACCGACGCCACCCATATCCTCGCCGCCGATCATCGTACGGTCGAGGCGCTGTTCGAGGAATTCGAAAAGGCAAGCGGTAGCGACCGCAAGGCAAAGATCGCCGATCGCATCTGCACCGAACTCAAGATCCATGCGCAGATCGAGGAAGAGGTCTTTTATCCCGCGCTCAGAGGCAAGATCGACGACGATCTCCTGAAGGAAGCCTATGTCGAGCATGACGGCGCGAAAGTGCTGATCAATGACATCGTCGCCTCCGGTCCCGACGACGAATATTTCGAGGCAAAGGTCACCGTGCTGTCCGAAGAGATCAAGCACCACGTCAAGGAAGAAGAGAAGCAGCACGACAATATGTTCCAGCAGGCGCGCGCGGCGGGCGTCAATCTCGACGCGCTCGGCGAGCAACTTCTGGCGCGCAAGGAAGAACTGAAGCGCCAGGCCGAGACGGCCGGGCTGCCGCCCGCCGAGCTTGTGACGATGTAGCGGAAGGGCGCCCGGCCCGATGCGCACATGCCGGATCGACGGGTCGTCGATGATCGATCGCGCCGCGTTCGATGCCGACGCATCGATCCTGTGCATCCGCTTTCGGGACAGCGGCTCTTATTTCTATTTCGACGTTCCCGAAACGGTTTTCGACGGGCTCTGCTCCGCGGCGTCCGTCGGGGCCTTCTTTAACGAACGGATCAAGGACCGGTTTCGCTGCGAGCGCGATCCCGGGCGCCGCCGTTACCGGCCGGATTGATGATGGGAAAGACAGCGACGCCATCGGGACGGTCGCCGCGAAGCCGATTGTTCGACAATCAGACGATCACCCAATAATCGCCAGCGTCGGTGCCGGTGCGCCCGAGGCGACAAATCGGCTTGCCGTCGGCGCTGAGTTCCGCCCAGCGACCCTCCGCCTCGCCTTGTGCGATCGAAAACGCCGGCGCCGGATTTCCGGCATCGAATTCGATGCGCTTTTCGAGACCAAGCCCATCCTCGCGGTAGCGGAGCGTGAAGGTCGTCATCCTGTGCTCCCTCAATAGGCGGGCGGGTCACTGGCGGGGAAGGATTCATCGGCCGCCTGATCGACCTTGTTCCATTCGCGCCGCGGTATATCGCGCATGCCCTCGGGCCCTGCCGAGCGCGTCTGGTCGAAATTTTCGGGATTGGTTTCGGCATCGGCGAAGGCGGCGGCGTGATCATCCGACTTTGCCGTCTGCCGGGATGTGTGAAAATATTTCCAGAGCGCGGTGCCGATCGCGGCAGCGGCTACAAGCTTTCCGGTTCGCATCTGTTGCTCCACTTCGGTTTGGGCAACGATGCACGGCGCCCCGGGTTGCCCTTGGCCGCGGTCCGGCGGACCTATTTTTCGCCCGATCTTATCACAGATCAAACTATGCGATTTTCCGGGGCGAGTGAGGTTCGGCTCGGGGAACTTCGCCCGGCAGCTATCGTTGTCGACGCGAGAGCCGGGATGGCACTCGGAGCGCATCGCGCCGAACTCGACAAGCTTGCGGCCGGCCGCTGAACGAGGAGATCGAAGATGACCGACAAGACCCCCGGATCGCTACCTCCCGAAAAAGTGGAGGACCGCGAGAATGTCGGGACGGTCGGACCGGAGGACTATCCGCTGGCAGATCGCAAAGCCGGCAATGCCGCCGCCAATCGCGGCGCCCGCCCGGGAAGGGCGAGCGGGCCGGTTACAGGAAGCGGAGCGGGCGCGGGCGGGCGCGGCAACGCCGAAGATTATGATTCGGACCCGCAGGGCGGCGGCGGCGCGGCTCCGTCTCCGGCAAACAAGGGGCCGCACACCGGCGCCGATGCTCCGGTGGGGGGCAGCCACTAGGTCCGTTAACGAAATCAATTCTATCCGGGCCGCGCCGTGCGGGCCCATGCGTGGAGGATATCATGTTTCGATGGGCTCTTACCTTTGCCGTCATTGCGTTGATCGCAGCGCTTCTCGGTTTTGGCGGTGTCGCAGGTCTTTCGGTGGACATCGCGAAAATCCTGCTGGTCGCGGGCGTTGTCCTGGTGGTGATCGCGTTCCTGTTCGGGCGCGGCGGCCGCCGCACGCCCTGAACGGCGGGGACGGCTGACTTCCGGTCGTCAGCGCCGGCTGAGCAATCCCTCGACCGTTCGTCCGATCGTTCCCTCTTTGCCCGTCCTGCCTTCGATATCGGCTTCGAGCGCCTTGCGGATTTCCTCGATCTCGACGTCGGTCAGATGTTCGATCCCGACAAATTCTGCACGGGCGTTTTCGAGCGCGCGCAATATCTCGTCGAGCTTGGCCTGCATCGCCGCGCCGTCGCGATTCTGGCTGTTCTGGATCAGAAACACGGCAAGGAAGGTGAGGACCGTCGTCGCGGTGTTCACGATCAATTGCCACGTATCCGAATAATGGAGCAGGGGGCCGCTGGCAGCCCAGACTGCGACGAACAGGACCGACAGGATGAAGGCGAGCGGCTCGCCCAATATTCGCGCGGCCTTCGATGCGATGCGGGTGAATATCCTGTTCACCGGATCCCCCTATTCATATCCGACGTCGTGATGCCCGTGCGGCTTCGCGTGCCCGGCGGCACGCAGATAGTTGCGATCGATCTTCTCGATCAAAGCATCGGCCTTTGCGGGATCGGCGATCCGGATCAGCTCGTCGATCTTGGCTTCGAGCCGGTCGTCATTTTCCTTCGATGCGGGCGATCCCACATAGAGGAAATAGGCGAGGCCGACGACCTGCCAGAGGAGCTGCAGGAATTCCGACTGCCAGTTCTCGAACGTGTCGCGGCCCATTTCCATCAGATAGGCGCTGACTTCGGGCGTGGTATGATGCTCGCGTGCTTCGTCGACGAAGCTGTACCAGCCGAAGATCCAGTGGCCGGCGATCGAAACGAGGAAGAAGGCGAGCGT
The DNA here is from genome assembly GCA_966417555.1 of uncultured Sphingopyxis sp. Taxonomy (GTDB): domain Bacteria; phylum Pseudomonadota; class Alphaproteobacteria; order Sphingomonadales; family Sphingomonadaceae; genus Sphingopyxis. The sequence continues at coordinate 4,777 of CBJKNR010000088.1, read as the reverse complement.
GATCCACGCATAGCCATAACGTTTCATCTTCTGTCTCCTTCAACGTTCGTCGTGAACACCGGCACGCGAAGGTCGCGGGCGAGGTCGGCAAGAAGGGCAAGGCCGGCCGCGACCGCCATGTCGAGGACGCGCTCGCGGCCGATAGCACCGAAATGGCATTCCTGAGCTTTGAAAGCGCCGGCGCGCGCTGCGCAGGCGAGATGGACGAGGCCAACCTCTTCATCGTCCTGCTGGGGGCCGCAGAAGCCCGTAATGCCGACCGCAAGATCGGCGTCGCTTCGGGCGAGCGCGCCGCGGGCCAGACCCTCGGCAACCTCGGGATTGACTGCGTCGCAGCGTTCGACATCCACGCGGGGGACGCCGAGCAGTTCGTGTTTCGAACTCGCCGAATAGACGATGAAGCCGCGGTCGAGATGCGGCCCCAGGTCGATGTCACGTGCCAGCAGCGCGGCGAGCTGGCCGCCCGTGCAGCTCTCCGCCACCGCGATGCGGAGCTCCGTTTTCCGGAGCGCGGCGACGAGTGCGCGCCTGCCTGTTTCTATGTCGTGCATCGTCGCGTTGCCGAAAGCCCGCCGGTTCGAAACGGCTCAGCCACGATCAATAGGGATAATTCAGCCCGTAATAGCCATAGATTTCACGGCCATAGTCGCGCGTGAAATCCGGGCGCTCGTCGGCGCTGAAGCGGGGTGCCTTTTCGAGCAGCGCCTTGTCGAGATTCACGGCATAGCCCCCCTGCCTGGTGTCATAGGTGAGGACATCCCACGGCAGGGGGTAATAGTCGCTGCCGAGGCCGAGGAAGCCGCCGAATTGCAGAACGGCATATTCGACGCGACCGCTTCGCTTGTCGACCATGAAATTATAGATCGTACCGAGCTTTTCGCCTTCGCTGTTGTAGACTGCAGTGCCTTCGACCTTGTTGGATGCGATCAGGCGATCGGTTTCGTCGGTCGCGATATCGGACAGAGACATGATGCTTCTCCTTGGGTGGTATGATGCGAATGGTCCCGCCGGACCGTTGGCTCACGCCGGCGGCGGAGTCGTGCCATCGGGCGGCGGGTTGGTGGGACCGGGGGCGCGTATCCTGTTATCGCCCTGCGTATTTTCGGGGCCGCCGGGCTCCGGCGCGTTCGCATCGGGTGCCCTGCCAGGCGCCGTGGTGTCGGTGGTCGTGGTCGAGGCGCCCGAACCGGTTCCCGAATCCATCCCGTCTGTCGGGGCCGCCACCGCACCGTCATCGTCCGGAACCGTCGCGGTCTCGCTTTGCGTGGTCGCATTGTCCTGGGTGCCGCAGGCCGTGAGCAGGACGAGCGCCGGCAAGGCGAGGAAGAGGGAGCGCGTCATGAGGTCGCCTTTCGTGTGTTGACCCTCCAGACGACGCCACGCCCCTGGCGTTTGTTCCGGGGGCGGGGCAGTCGGATTCACGGAAAGTTGATCTGGTATAAGATCGTGCAAGATAGCGGGCCGCCATGCTGCCTCCCGCAATTACCTCGCGCGTTTCGAGCGCAGACAGGGGGCTTCGAAAGGCGGAAGACAATGACGGGCAGAAAATGGTCGCAGGAGGTGACGGAGCGCTCGGACGCGCTCGACCTCGAAAGAAATCTGTTCAAGAAGGATGATCCAAGGGAGATCGCCAGATCGCTCAAACGTTCCGCCGAGCGCAGCAGGCGGCGCAAGGGAACGCCCCTTCAGTCGGCGATGGGCATGCTGACCTTTTACATCAACCGGGCGGGCGAAAATCTGCCGGAAAAGGACAAGGCGAAGCTCGAGCGCGCCAAGGATGAGCTGCGCGCGCTGTTCAATGCCAAAAAGACCTAGATGGCTTCGGGAAGGGCTTCCCTCTGCGTGCGGTTGATCGTGCCCATCATGGCGGCGTCCAGCCAGCAGCGCGGCGACGACGCGTTTCCCAGCCCTTCTTCGCAGCGGCGGAGCGCTTTTCGCTGCTGTGACCCGCCGATGCGGCCGCCCTTGCGCGGCGAGGCGCGGCTTTCCTTCCTGCCGCGGCCCGACATGTCCGGCAAAGACTCCGGTTATGCAATCTGGATCAATTTTTCCGCGGAGACGGGCCCGAAACGGGGCGGGGCGAGCGCAACCTTAACATGGATTGATGTGTTTCATACATCTGGGGTTCATCATGCGAACTCGCTTTTCAAAGGTGATCCTCATGCCTTTCCGCGAGATATTGAACAGTCTGTTTACGCCGGGCGAACGCTTGCTCTGGGAGGCAAGCCTCGCGCGTAACGCCCGTGAGATCAGGCGCGATGCCGGGATTATTCGCGAGGGCGATCGGCCGCAGGCGCTATATGTGGTGCTCGCGGGGTGGGCACAGAAATACCGGCAGCTCCCCGACGGCCGGCGCCAGATCGTCGGCATCTTCCTGCCCGGGCAGATATGCGGCCTCGACCTGTTCACGGTCGCGCGCCACGATCATTCGCTCGCGGCGGTGCGGCAAGTGAGCATTGCCGAAGTTGGTCGCGCCGAGCTGTGCGATCTGTTGCAACGCTGCCCCAACCTGTCGCAGATTTTCTGCTGGAGCGAGCTGGTGGCGGGCGCAATCCAGCGCGAATGGATGGCGAGCGTCGGTCAGCGCAGCGCGATCGAACGGGTGGCGCATCTGATGTGCGAGATGTTCGTACGGCAGGGCGGCGAACGCGCGAGCGGCGCATGCGACTTTCTGCTGACGCAGCGACAGGTCGCCGAGGCCACCGGGCTGACCCAGGTTCATGTCAATCGCATGGTTCAGGAGTTACGCCGCCGCTGCGGGGTACAGCTCGGCCAGCAGCGGCTGCGCGTCCCGGGCTTTGCCGATCTTGCGGCGATCGCCAGTTTCGATGCCAATTATCTCCATCTCGGCGAAGCCGACCGGATAGCGGATCTGGCATATCCCCTGTTCGATGCCCGGCCCCAATTCGCTGCGACCGCGGCGTCTGCTGGCCGGGAGGGTATGCTGCGACTGGTCGGCGCAGGTCTATAATCTCGATCATCATATCGCCGATCTTGCCCGGGCCTGCGGGAACCCGCGCGCCGTGTGGAGATCGATGATGCGGGCCACGCAGCCGGGCTCGTCCTCCCCCCTGCGACGAGCACTGCGCCCCCGATGGCTTCGCATCATCTGGGGCCAATCCGTCCTGCGGTCGGACAGGCATGCTCCTCTACAAGATGTCGCCCGCTGTTGGATGACCGATGTGGCCGATGCATGTTCCGTCAGCGACCGAGGCGTCATGGAAGTGCGTAGGCGACGACCTCGTCGCCAATCGGCGTCTCCATGAAGTGGTGGCCGCCGGCGTAGATGACGATATATTGCTTGCCGTTCGCCTCATAGGTCATCGGGGTCGCCTGACCGCCGGCGGGGAGGATATCCGACCAGACAGTCCTGCCCGTATTGAGGTCGATCGCGCGGATCAGATTGTCGGTCGCCGCGGCAATGAAGATCAGCCCGCCTGCGGTGACGACCGCACCGCCGTTATTGGGCGTGCCGATCGTGACCGGCAGCATCGAGGGAATGCCAAACGGTCCATTGGTGCGCGCGGTGCCGAACGGGCGATCCCAGATCGTTCTCCCGGTCGCGATGTCGATGGCGCGGATACCGCCATAGGGCGGCTGCTTGCAGAGCATTCCGGTCCAGGGCAGGCGCCAGCCGGCATTGACGTCGATCGCATAGGGCGTGCCCGCCTGCGGATCGCCCGCGCCCTCGGCGCCCCCAATCTCGCCGCGCGCCTGATCGCGCGGTGCCCAGCCTTTCCTGTTCGCCTCGGCACGGGGGACGAGACGGACATAGTTGGGCATGTCATTGTAATGGGCGACGATCACGCCGCGCACCGGGTCGACCGCGACGCCGCCCCAGTCAGTGCCGCCATTATAGCCCGGATATTCGATCGAGCGGCGGTCGCTGGTCGGCGGGGTATAAAAGCCCTTGTAGCTCGCTCGGCGGAACTGGATGCGGCAGATCATCTGGTCGATCGGCGACATGCCCCACATGGCGCGTTCGTCGAGGTCGGGTTTGCGCAGCGTATGCCACAGCGAGACGATTTGCGTCGGCGACCGCTCGGCCGGCTCGACCCCGCCGCCGGGCGCCCTGATCGTGCCGACCGGGGTGAGCGGGCGCCCGGTGCGCCGGTCGAGAATATAGATGTCGCCCTGCTTGCTCGGCAGGACGAGCGCCGGAACGGAGACACCACCGCTCGGATAGTCGATCAGCGTCGCCTGCGCGCCGAAATCATAATCCCAGACATCTTTCTTCACCGCCTGGAAATGCCAGCGCGGCTTGCCGGTCGTCACATCGAGCGCGAGGAGCGAGGTCGCATAGTCATTTTCGGGCGGACGGCGGAGCCTCGAATAATAGTCGGCGGCGGCATTGCCCATCGGCAGATAGACCAGGCCCAGCGCCTCGTCCCCCGACGCGATCGTCCACATGTTCGGTGTTCCGCGCGCCCAGGTCTTTCCGGGCGGCGGGTAGCCGTTCCAGTCGGGGTTCATCATGTCCCACGCCCAGGCGAGCTTGCCGGTGACCGCGTCGAAACCGCGGATCACGCCCGACGGTGCCCAGCGGTCCTGTCCGTCGAGCACCTGGTGCCCGGTGACGACGATGCCGCGGACGATCGTCGGCGGCGAGTTGATCGAGACATATCCAGGCGGCGTATCGCCCATTCCGATCTTCGTATCGATCCGGCCGTTACTGCCGAAATCCTCGCAGGGCCTGCCGGTCGCTGCATCGAGCGCGAACAGCCGCGCGTCGAGCGTGCCGAAGATGATCCGCCGCGCGCAGGCTTGTCCCGCCGCG
>CBJKNR010000087.1:0-10456 GCA_966417555.1 uncultured Sphingopyxis sp. | reverse complement strand
ATTCGCCAGCTGACAAATATTTCGCGCAGAGCCTGAATCCTCCGCACGCTCTGCGATCTCTGCGCGAAATCGAAAAAGAAGACAGGCACGTGAGGAGGGACACTTCCCACCTCGCCGGAATGGCCGAAAAGATCAGATACCTTCGCCCGAGAGCCGCTGGCAGATCATGTCGAGCTGGTCGAGCGACGCGAATTTGAGCGTCAGTGCCCCCTTGCCCTCGCCGGCATATTGAATCCCCACCGCAATGCCGAGCAGCTCGGACAGGTGGCGTTCGACCGCGACGATGTCGGGATCGCGCCCGCCATCCATGCTCTTATATTCGAGCGGCGCCTTGCGCGGCGCATCGCCGCCCTTGCCCGCGCGCACCAGCGCCTCGACCGCGCGCACCGACAGGCCCTCTTTCGCGACGCGGCGTGCGATTGCCTCGGCATCGGCCGCGCCGACCAGCGCGCGTGCATGCCCCATCGCGAGCGATCCGTCGCCGACCAGCGCCTGCACGCTTTCGGGCAGGTCGAGCAGGCGCATCAGGTTCGCGACATGGCTGCGCGACTTGCCGACCAGCTTCGCCAGCGCTTCCTGATTATGCCCGAAATCGTCGATCAGACGGCGATAGGCGCCCGCCTCTTCGATCGCGTTGAGGTCCTGCCGCTGGATATTCTCGACGAGCGCGATCTCATAGGTCGCGGCATCGTCGAGTTCGCGCACGAGCGCGGGAATCTGGTGCAGCCCCGCGCGCTGCGCCGCGCGCCAGCGCCGTTCGCCCGCGACGAGTTGATAGCCTTCACCCTGCCCTTGTCCATCGGGGGGCGACCGGCGCACGATGATCGGCTGCAACAGCCCGCGCAGCGCGATCGAATCGGCAAGCTCGGCGATCGCCGTCTCGTCAAAATGGCGCCGCGGCTGGCCGGGCAATGGCCGAATCGACCCGACAGCGACATGCTGCACCGCATCACCCGCCACCGGCGCGGCGCGCGCAGCGCTCCCCGGCGTTGCCAGCACCGGCGCCTCGACCGCGACGTCGCCAAACAGCGCATTCAGCCCGCGGCCCAGTCCCGAAGGCCGCTTGCGAATCGGCGTTCCGCCACTTTCCTCTTTATTATCAGACATTTATGCTGCCTTGCGGATTTCGGGAAGCCGGTCGATCAGCTCGCGCGCGAGCGCGATATAGGCCGCCGACCCCGCGCAGCGATGGTCATAGATCAGCGCGGGCAGCCCGTGGCTCGGCGCTTCGGACAGGCGGACATTGCGCGGAATCACCGTGTCAAACACCACCGGACCCAGCACTTCGCGCACATCGTCCGATACCTGGTCGGTCAGCCGGTTGCGGCGATCGAACATGGTGAGCGCGACGCCGAGGATCGACAATTTCTGGTTGAAGCGCTCGCGCACGCGCTCGACCGTGGTGAGCAGCTGACTCAGGCCTTCGAGCGCGAAAAATTCGCACTGCAGCGGCACGATCAGCGATTCGGCCGCGATCAGCGCGTTGAGCGTGAGCATGCCCAGCGACGGCGGGCAATCGATCAGGCAGATGTCCCACTGCCCCGCTTCGGCGCCCGACAGGGCCTGTTGCAGCCGGTGAAGCCGGTCCTGAAATTCGATCAGCTCGATCTCGGCGCCCGACAGATCGACCGTCGCACTGACGATGTCGAGCCGCGGCACCGCGGTCGCGATTGCGCACTCGGCAAGCGTCGCATCGCCGCGCAGCAGTTCATAGCTCGAACATTCGCGCTGCGATTGCTTGATCCCGAGCCCCGTCGAGGCGTTGCCCTGCGGATCGAGGTCGATGATCAGCGTCCGCCAGCCCGTTGCCGCGAGCGCGGTCGCCAGATTGATCGCCGTCGTCGTCTTGCCGACCCCGCCCTTCTGGTTCGCCACGGCAATGCGGATCATCGCTTTCCTCGCTGTTTCGCCGCAATTTTCCCCCTGCCGACCAAAATCTGGCTCTCGGCGTCGGTGCGGCTCTGTTCCACGTGGAACATTCTCTGCCATGGCTGCGGCAGCAATGCCAGTTCCTTAACCGCGTTTCGGCCCTTTGGCAGCAGCCAGTGCGTCGATTCGGTGGAAAAACGGGCGGATAAGTCGATGAGCTTGTCGAGCGGGGCAAAGGCGCGTGCGCTGATCGTCGCTGCGGCGCGCGTTTCGACGCGCTCGAGCGGCGCCTCGGCGACCTCGACATGGGTCAGATCGAGCTCGGCCGCGGCCGCACGCAAAAAATCGCAACGCCGCTTGCGCGATTCGACGAGCAGCATCGGTCGTTCCGACAGGATCGCGACGACCAGCCCCGGCAACCCCGGCCCGCTCCCCAGATCCATCCAGAGCCCATCGCCTTCGCGCGCATCGAACGACAGCAGCTGTGCACTGTCGGCGATATGGCGCACCCAGATCGTCGGGATCGTCGACGCCGCAATCAGATTCTGCAGCGCATTCTCGGCGATCAGCATCCCCGCAAACCGCGCGAGACGCTCCCATTGCGCGGCTGTCGGCGCAAATGCCTGTTCCAGCCATCCGCGCGCCTCGTCCTCGCTCGCCAAAAACCCGCCGTCGAAACGCACCAGCCGCCCATCCCTATCTCGTCATTCCCGCGAAGGCGGGAATCCGCCTTCTTCTGCGTGCCCTAGCGCCTTTGCGCAAAATATCGAAACCCCGCTTTCCTTCTTAGCCACCCCGGCTTGCTCCGGACTCCATTCGCGCAGCAGCGAACCGGGAAACCGGATCATGTCCGCGATGACGAATCGCTGCAACCGGCTGTAGCGTCAATTTCAAACAGGATTCGCGCAGAGGCGCAGAGATTGCGGAGGCGATGGTTCTTTACTGCGAATGCCGGTCAGATTTGTTTCGCACAAAGCCACAAAGCCACAAAGATGTCGTGCTGGCCGCGAAGCCAGCCCCTTCCATCCGCGCTGCGCCAAATTGCGACGAAGAAGGAAAAAGCGGCCCTGCGGCCGCGAGCCTGCTTCTTCGTGGCTTTGTGGCTTTGTGCGAAACAAAAAATCCAGACTTGTCGGGTCCACGAAGCTCGCTGCCCAAAATCTCCGTCTCTGCGATCTCTGCGCCTTCTGGGCGAAATATTCACAAGGCGGCGTTCGACCCATTGCAGACGCTCGGGTCACTCAAGCCTATGCCCGAACAACATGCCGCTTCGCCAGATGCTCGAATGTAGCGCGACTTCAGGTCCGATATGCGCGTTCTATTGGGGATGCCCGCCGGCATTTCCGGTTTTCGCCATGGCGAGTTTGATGCCGGCCAGTCCGTTGTATCCTTTCACAAACGTCGCACCGCGCGCTTCTGGCAGATGCCCTCTTCGATTTGTTTCTGGCTTTCGCAGCCTTACGCTGCGCGCCGCCGGCTGTGCACCATGATCGCGGTCAGCGCCGCCGGCGTCACTCCGTCGATCCGCGCCGCCTGCCCCAGCGTTTCGGGCCGCGCCTTGCTCAGCCGCTCGACCATCTCGCGCGACAGTCCGCCGATCGCACCATAATCGAGCGCCGGGTCAAGCATGATCGCCTCGTTCGCCGCAAGCGCGCGCAGTTCGGCATCCTGCCGCGCGATATAGGGCGCATAATGCGCATCCTCGGCAATCTCCGACAGGATCGCCGAATCAATCGATGCAAGCTCGGGCGCGAGCTGCATGAGCCGCGCCATCGACATATCGGGATAACGCAGCAGATCGATCCGCTTGCGCGCGATTCCGTCGCCCGGCAGCGCCAGCCCGATCGCCGCATAATCGGCGGTCGTCACCGGCGCATCGAGCAGCGCTTCCGCCCGCGCCCGGTCGGCCTGCCGCGCCGCGAACAGCGCGGCGGTCGCGGGTCGCACCAGTCCCAGCGCGATCCCCTTCGGCGTCAACCGCGTCGCCGCATTGTCGGCGCGTAGCCGCAGCCGATATTCGGCGCGCGCGGTGAGCATCCGGTATGGCTCGGTCACCCCCTGCAGCACCAGATCGTCGACCATCACCCCGATATAGGATTCGGAGCGGTCGAGGATCAGCGGATCGCGGCCCAGCGCGGCGAGCGCGGCATTGGCGCCCGCGACCAGCCCCTGCGCCGCCGCCTCCTCATATCCGGTGGTGCCGTTTATCTGCCCCGCGCACCAAAGCCCCGGAATCGCGCGGACCTGCAACGTCCGGTCGAGCGCGCGCGGATCGATATGATCATATTCGACCGCATAGCCCGGCACGATCATCTCGACCGTCTCGAGCCCGTCCATCGTGCGCAGCATCGCGAGCTGCACATCGGCAGGGAGCGAGGTCGAAATCCCGTTCGGATAGACCAGAAACGAATCGATTCCCTCGGGCTCCAAAAACACCTGATGCCCGTCGCGGTCGGCGAAGCGATGGATCTTGTCCTCGATCGACGGGCAATAGCGCGGACCCGCCGCGCCGATCGCCCCTGTGAACAGCGGCGAGCGATCGAGATTCGCTGCGATGATCGCGTGGCTTTCGCTGTTTGTGCGTGTGATCGCGCAGAAAATCTGCGGCACCGTCCGTGCACTGTTCCACGTGGAACAGGTCCAGTTGGCTCCCTCCGCACTATCCGACGCCTGTTCGTCGAGCCGCGCCCAGTCGATCGTGCGCCCGTCGAGCCGCGGCGGCGTCCCCGTCTTGAGCCTCGCCATCGGCAGGTTGGCGGCACGGAGCTGCTGCGCGAGTCGATGTGCGCCGGCCTCGCCGATGCGTCCGCCTTCCATCCGCTCCTCGCCCCGGAACAGCTTCCCGCCGAGGAAGGTGCCCGTCGCGAGCACGATCGCGCCCGCAGTCAGCATCGTGCCGTCGGCAAGCTCAAGTCCTTCGACACGTCCATCATCCGACAATCGCAGCGCCGCCGCCTCGCCCGCGACCACCGTGATCGCCTCCTCCGCCGCGAGCAGATCCTGAATCGCTTCGCGATAGAATTTGCGGTCGGCCTGGATACGCGGCCCCTGCACCGCCGCGCCCTTCGACGCATTGAGCATCCGGTAATGGATCGCCGCGCTGTCGGCGGCGCGCGCCATCCAGCCGTCGAGCGCGTCGACCTCGCGCATCAGATGGCCCTTGCCGAGCCCGCCGATCGCCGGGTTGCACGACATCGTCCCGATCAACGCGGGATCGAAACTGACGAGCGCGACGCGCGCGCCGAGCCGAGCCGCGGCCGCTGCAGCCTCGGTTCCCGCGTGCCCACCGCCGACGACGATGACATCGAAACTATCCGGATTGTGCATGATTGCGGCGCCTTTAGCGCAAAGCGCGTCGCGAATCTACCGCGCTGAAAGCGTCGCGATGTTTCACGTGGAACATCATTTCCCGATGCAGAAACGCCCGAACAGCGCGTCGAGCATCTCCTCGACCCCCGCGCGCCCGGTGATCCGGTCGAGCGCCGTCGCCGCGAGCCTGAGTCGCTCTGCAAGAAGGATCAGATCGCCCGCCTCGCGCGAACCCGCCTCGATCGTCAACCAGTCCCTCGCCTCGGCGAGCGCGGCGCGCTGGCGCTGGCGCAGCGCCGCTTCGCCCTCGCGCGGCAGCAGCGTGCGTGCCATCTCGACGATCATGCGGTGGAGTTTGTCCATCCCCTCGCCGGTCGCCGCCGACAGGATCAGGTCTGCGCGCGCTGCCTCCGCCTCGACCGCCGCGTCGCCGCGCCAGCGATCCGCCTGCGCCGCGATGAGGATCGCGCGCGGATGGTCGGGCGCCTCTTTCGGAGGCCCGAGCCACAGCAGGATATCGGCCGCGTCGACCGCCGCTTTCGCGCGGTCGATCCCGATCGTCTCGATCGCATCGGCACCTTGCCCACGAATCCCCGCGGTATCCGAAAAGCGCATCGCGATTCCGTCGAGCGCGAGCGGGGTCTCGATCACATCGCGCGTCGTTCCTTCGATCGGCGACACGATCGCCAGCTCGCGCTGCGCCAACGCATTGATAAGAGTAGATTTTCCGGCGTTCGGCGGTCCGGCGATCACCACCGACAGCCCCTCGGCGATCACCTCCGCCGCCGGCCGCGCCAACCATTCATCGAGCTCGCCCGAAAGCTCCGCCATCCCCGATATCAAACGCTGCGCGACACCTTCGCCAACTTCCACATCATCCTCGTCGGCGAAATTCAGTTCGGCCTCGGCGCCCGCCATCAACGCAAGCAATTGGTCCTGCCACGCGGTAACCGCGCGCGATATATGGCCGTTCGCCATCCCGAGCGCCTGCACGCGCTGGCTCTCGGTTTCGGCAGCGAGCAGGTCAGCCAGCCCCTCCGCCTCGGCAAGATCAATCCGGCCATTCTCGAACGCGCGTCGCGTAAATTCGCCCGGCGCGGCGCGGCGCAGTCCCGGCATCGCACCAAGCGCCGCTTCGACGGCAGCCACCACCGCACGTCCGCCGTGCAGGTGCAGTTCGGCCAGATCCTCGCCGGTCGCCGTCGCGGGACCCCGAAACCAGAGGATCAGCGCGCTATCGAGTGGCGCACCATTCGCATCCTTCAGCGTCGCCAGCGACGCATGCCGCGGCGCCGGCAATCGCCCCGCAAGCATCCGAAGCGCGGCTCCCGCCTTTGGCCCACTGACGCGCACGACACCGATCGCTGCCGGCGGCATCCCGCTCGACAGCGCAAAAATCGTATCGCTTACAATGACTTGGTTCAGCTCTTGCGACCCTTGGCGGACTTGTCGCCATCCTCCCTGTCGGCCGATTTGGACGCGCCGCCCATCAACCCGCCGCCGAACTGTCCGAGCAGCGACTGGACAAGCTCGAGCCCGCTTCCGCCCATCGGCACCCAGGTCTTGACCATCGACTGGACCATATCGGGCGTGATGCCCTTCGCCATCAACTCCTTGACGCGATCGAGATAGATATCGTGCAGCGGCTCGAGATCGGGGAGGCCGAACAGGCGCCGCGCCTCCTCGGGCGTACAATCGATCTCGATATTGAACTTCATCGCCTGTCTCCGCCCCGAAAAATGCCCGTTAGCCGCTTGAGCCGTGCTCACTGCCCCGCTAGCTTCGCGCTTTCACAGCAAAGAAGCAAGAGACAGGAGAGCTCCCCACATGGCCGCGACGAACACCTCGATCCCCGCACTCGATGGCGAAGGCAAGATTCCATCCTATGTCGCGCGTCCCGACGCCGACAGTTCACGCGCGATCATCGTCATCCCCGAAATTTTCGGGGTTAACGCGGGGATTCGCAAGAAATGCGACGACTGGGCGGCCGAGGGCTATCTCGCAATCGCGCCCGACATTTTCTGGCGTTTCGCCCCGGGCGTCGAACTCAACCCCGATGTCGAGGCCGAGCTGCAGGAAGCTTTCGGCTATTTCGGCCAATATGACGCCGACGACGGAGTGAAGGATATCGAGGCCGCGATCCGCTGGCTGCACGGCCAGGGCGCAACGAAGGTCGGCGCGGTCGGCTTCTGCCTCGGCGGCCGCCTCGCCTATATGACCGCGGCGCGCACCGACATCGATGCGTCGGTCGGCTATTATGGCGTCATGATCGACCAGATGCTGAACGAAAGCCATGCGATCGCCCGTCCGCTGATGCTCCATATCCCGACCGAGGACCATCTCGTCGTCCATGAGGCGCAAAAGAAAATCCACGAAGGACTCGACCCGCATCCCAAGGTCACGCTTCACGATTATCAGGGGCTCGATCACGGCTTCGCCGCAACGACGGGCAACCGCCGCAATGAGAATGGCGCACAGCTCGCCGACGGACGCACCCGCGCCTTCTTCGCCGAGCATCTCGCATGACCGCACATCCCGGTCTCGCCGCCTGGCACGCCTATATGGCGGGCGGCGGCGACCCGCAGGCGCTGCGCGACCTGCTGGCCGAGGACGCGGTGTTCCATTCGCCCGTCGTCCACACGCCGCAGGAGGGCCGCGACAAGGTCTTCGCCTATCTCCACGCCGCGAGCCACGTCCTCGGCGGCGACAAGTTCCGCTATCTGCGCGAGATCGTCGACGGCGATCAGGCGATGCTCGAGTTCCAGAGCGAGCTTGACGGCATCCAGATCAACGGTGTCGACATCATCCGCTGGAACACGCAAGGAAAAATAAGCGATTTCAAGGTGATGGTTCGGCCGCTCAAGGCGATCAACAAGGTCTGGGAAAAAATGGCCGAAATGCTCGCGGCGCAGGCCGCGCGCTAGATCAGCATCAGTTCGGCCAGCTCACGATAAAGTTCGGGCGGCAACTCGCCGACGCCGCTCGTATTGTCGATTCCCTTCGGCGCATCGGCGCCGGTCAGGTAGCGCCATCCTTGGTGCGCACGCCTGGGTTGCGGATGCACGCGCTCGAGCTCGGCGACGCACACGATATCAACGCGTCCGTCGCTGCGATCGTCGAATCGCAGGATTTCGACGCGCGCGACAAGCGTGTGCTTGACGATGAAATGCAGCTTGCCGCCGATCAGTTCGTCAGCCCGTTTCGGCCGGAATCGCGTCGTGAAACGGATCTCGCCATCCACGGCGTAATCAGAGATTCGCGCCTCTAGCGTCGGATAATCCGAACAGCCAACGGCGACGCGGGTCATGTGGAGCTGGGGCATGATCGCGAGGTGGGAAGCCGTTACGAAAAAGCCAGCCCCTCACGAGGCTGGCCCTTTCATTTCAAGCCGAAAACCGATCAACCGAACAGCGTCCCGATCCCGACGCCGGGGTCGACCCAGCCCTCGTAGATCATCTTGACCGCGACATAGACGATTACAGCGAGGCCGAGATAGGCGATCCAGCGATAGCGCTCGATATATTTGGCGATGATGTTCGCCGCAACGCCCATCAGCGCGACGGCAAAGATCAGCCCGACGATCAGAATGCCGGGGTGCTCGCGTGCCGCGCCGGCGACCGCAAGCACATTGTCGAGGCTCATCGACACGTCGGCGACGGCGACCGCCCACGCGGCACCGGCAAAGCTCTTGGCCGGCTTCAGGCCCGAATGCTCGTCGCCCGCAATCTCGGGCGAGCCGTGCGACTGGCCAGCGTGGCGCAGCTCGCGCCACATTTTCCACGCGACCCAGATCAGGAGCAGCCCGCCGACGAAGATCAGCCCGACGATCTGCATCAATTGCGTCACGACGAGCGCGAAGGCGATGCGAAGGACGAGCGCGGCGAGCACGCCGATCAGGATGACCTTCTTGCGCTGGTCGGCGGGCAGCCCCGCCGCAAGCGCGCCGACGACGATCGCATTGTCGCCCGCAAGGACGAGGTCGATCATCAGCACCTGCAGGAAAGCGGCGAACGCCGCGGGCTCGGTGATGTTCGAGAAATCCTTGACGATCGCATCCCACATCCCCGCGGGACCGCCGAACCCGCCGGCGTGCGCAGCGGCCTGAGTCAGAAATTCCAAAATCACAGCGGCTCTCCGAAATAGCTGACCTCTGGCATAGGGTCATAAAAAGGATGCAGCAACGCCCGCCACTGCCCGTAGCGGTCCGATTGCCGGAAGCCGTCGCGGTGATCCGCGACCGACCTCCATTCGACCAACAGCAGATAGGCCTGTCCGGTTGCTGTCGGGCGACAAATTTTGAACGAGATAAAGCCCGGTGAGGCTTCGATAAGCGGTCGCGCTTCGGCCACGGCCGCCTCGAAATCGCCCTCGCTGCCCGCACGGACGTGCAACAAGGCATGTTCGAGGACCGCCATGGTGCCCGCTTACTGGTTCATGCTGTCGAAGAAATCCTCGTTGGTCTTCGAATCCTTGATCTTGTCGAGCAGGAATTCCATCGCGTCGACGGTGCCCATCTGCATGAGGATGCGGCGCAGCACCCACATCTTGCTGAGCTTGTCCTTCTCGACGAGCAGCTCTTCCTTGCGCGTGCCCGACTTGCCGACGTCGAGCGACGGGAAGATGCGCTTGTCGGCGACCTTGCGGTCGAGCACGATTTCTGAGTTGCCCGTGCCCTTGAATTCTTCGAAAATAACCTCGTCCATGCGGCTGCCGGTATCGATCAGCGCGGTCGCGATGATCGACAGCGAGCCACCTTCCTCGATGTTGCGCGCGGCGCCGAAGAAGCGCTTCGGGCGCTGCAGCGCGTTGGCGTCAACACCGCCGGTGAGCACCTTGCCCGAACTCGGGACGACCGTGTTATAGGCGCGGCCGAGGCGCGTGATCGAGTCGAGCAGGATGACGACATCCTTCTTGTGCTCGACGAGGCGCTTCGCCTTTTCGATCACCATTTCGGCGACCTGGACGTGGCGCGTCGCGGGTTCGTCGAAGGTCGAGGAGACGACTTCGCCGTTCACGCTGCGCTGCATGTCGGTGACTTCCTCGGGACGTTCGTCGACGAGCAGGACGATGAGGTAAACCTCGGGATGGTTGTCGGTGATCGCCTTGGCAATATTCTGCAGCAGCACCGTTTTCCCCGTGCGCGGCGGCGCGACGATCAGCGCGCGCTGACCCTTGCCCTGCGGGCTGACGAGGTCAATGACGCGTGCCGACTTGTCCTTCACCGTGGGGTCGACGGTGTCGAGCGACAGCTTCTGGTTCGGGTAGAGCGGGGTGAGGT